>CALIEI010000172.1 GCA_938022165.1 uncultured Saprospiraceae bacterium
CCAGATTTTTTGCCCTGCTAGATTTGCACGCCTATACGTAAAAAACAGTCCTGCTAGGCTAGCCAATACAAATACAATTAGTGATGCGATAGTGAAAAATGGAATCAATTTTAACCCCCAATTACTATAGTTATAGTCATTCAGAAGAGATACATAGTTGGCTTCAAAAGGCTTAACGCCTAGGTATAAGTAAACTACTGAAACGCCTAACAAGGCTATGATTCCAGCAGCTACACCGGATAAACCACTTAGCGAAATAAACCTACTAGAGCGCTCCATCATAGCCTTGATATCGGCCAATTGTTGGAGTTGTTCTGATCTTTTATCCATCACCATTTTCTAAGTTTAAAAGTACTTTGTAATTCAAAGCTAATATAATTATTTTAATTACGCAAGACTTAAGAGATAATTTTAACTAGAGTATTTTTGAAATAGAATGTTAACTCGATGATATCAAGTGAGTTGTATTTATAATATTTGTTTATGCAAAAACTTTACGGACAAGCGCTGTGCAGTAGTCCTGACCGAAGGAAGGGAGACTCCCGTTTTTTTACGGGTGGTCGAGCGAATAGCGAGCTACGAAACATAGCGACCATGAGATTTCGTTTTTTTGAAATCGAAATGGTAGGCCCCAAATAAAAATCATCAAGCAGCTCCTCGTACTCGCTTATAAATCTTAGCTATAAAATATATCGCCACACCAAAAGCTAATATATAGGGTAGGGTAAGAACAAATTCTTCCATACTGCGGATGCATGCCAACAAAACAATAGTCAACAGTAGGATAGATGGAACTTCATTGAATAAGCGGAAACCAAAAGCAGACATCACCTCTTCTCCTCGTTCGAGTTTGCCGATCACCGTTTTGCAATAGAGATGATATGCGGTGAGGATAAAAAGCAAGATCAGTTTGATGTGTAACCAGGTATTAACTTTGAACCACTCCAAACCGTAAAGACAGATCATGATCACTCCGCAGGTCCAGGTAAGAACAGCCGCTACATTACAAATGATTTTGTACACGCGCTTTTGCATCAGCGTAAACTGCGCCTGTAGAATGCCTTTGTCCGGCTCAGGCTTGAGACCCGCCTCCACATGATAAACGAACATACGCACCAGATAAAACAAACCTGCAAACCAGGCTACGAACCCAAAAATGTGCAATGCTTTGAAGTATAATATCATATAGTGGCAATTATGATTTGGGCAAACATAGGATATTTCAGAGGGCTTGACCTCATCTAGGCATCACAAATGCATTTTGATATATCTGATTTTACGCTTGCTTGACGATGATAATAAAATGTATATGCTATACTCCTTACATGAATACTTCATTATAAGGGTGTAATGCATTGAAAATGAATAAAAACGAGGGTCTAAGAATTTATTTTCAATCATATTGAAAGATGTTAGTCCTTTCTTAATATTTATTCGTCTAAAAGCTTTGGATATCAAATTGTAAATCCGTTGTTTTGATGGCTGCATGAAGTTAAAAACTACATACAAAGAAATATTTTCTCTATCGGGTCCGATCATGCTTGGCAGCGCTGTGCAGCAAATAATTGTATTGACCGATAGTGTATTTCTATATCACAAGAGTGAAGCGGACTTTGCGTCGATTGGCTTTGTAAGTGTTTTTTATTTAATGATCGCCGCCATAGGGTATAACTTCTCTAAAGGAGGGCAAATCATGATCGCAAGACGGGCAGGTGAAAATAATCCTAGAAAAGTAGGAGAAGTTTTTCAAGCAATGCTTCTGTTTGAATTTTTCCTTGCTATTGTTTTATTTCTCATTATGCAATATGGGGGGTATTATATTTTTTCCATTTTTGCGAACTCAGATGTTATTTTCTATAAATCTCTCGAGTACCTTGAATTTCGATCCTTTGGAGTATTCTTTTCTTATGTAGGGCTGAGTTTTATAGCCTTATACACGGGCATTGCAAGGACCTCATTTATTCTTATCGACTCCGTCATTTTGGCAGTAGTTAATGTGGTCCTGAACTATGGCTTCATCTTTGGGAACTTTGGCTTACCAGAATTAGGTATTCAAGGTGCAGGAATCGCTAGTACTATTGCAGAAATAATTGCTTTCGTGATATTTTTGATTTATATCATGTTTGATAAAGAGATCAGGAAGTATAAATTGTTTTCTATTCCTAAGATTATCGACTTTGATGCGATCAGAACACAAATAAAAATTTCTTCTCCTGTAGTTGTACAAGCAGTTGTAGGCTTCGGATCTTGGTTTGCATTTTTTGGGATTATCGAAAATTTAGGAGAAAGACCTTTAGCGATCACAAATTTAGTGCGAATGATCTACCTCGCATTGTCTATTCCAACTTGGGGTTTTGGTTCAGGTGCCAATACAATGATTAGTAACTACATCGCTCAAGGCAAAAAAGATCAAGTCATTCCGCTGTTATGGAAAATTAGTAAAATCTGTTTGACTTGGACATGTATATTATTGTTACCTGTTTTATTATTTCCAAAACAAATCCTATATCCATTATTTGGCAAGCAGGACATGTCATTGATTATAGAAGCAATACCTATACTTTATGTGATGGGGGCAATACTTATATTGTTTTCTGTTTCTGCTATATTCTTTAATGGTCTTGCTGCTACTGGTGCCACAACTTTCGGTTTGTTGATCCAATCTATATCTGTCGTAATGTACTTGATCTATGTATATCTAGTGATCGAAATATTCAAAGGTGGGCTAGGTTGGGCCTGGGCATCTGAGATCTTTTATTGGATTATCATCTTTGGCGTTTCCTACTGGTATCTACTCTCAAAGCGATGGCATTTCTTAAAAGTCTAATATAAACATAAGGCGCTACATCCATTACTTCAATTTTGCTTTAAAAGCATACCCTATATGGGTTATTTTTCTCAATAAGATTTAACATTTTTTGACTTACCCTCTTTATGGAACTATCTTACATTTCTGTGCCTCGCAGGCACGTTTTTACGATTTCACCCATGGACAAACTTATTGCTTTCAAATCCTTACTTACAATTGCATTCCTTACAATTGCTATCATTTTAGTAGGGCAATCTGAAATGCCGTATGGTTTATCCAGTTCAGGGCTTCCTATCCTTACTCCAACACAAATTCAATCTATTTCTTATCAAGAAGTAGAGAATAGAGATAAAGCAAATAACTGGCAAGATCGCGTTTCCGTTCCGACTGATGTATCATTAGATTTAAAAAAAGGAGAATGGTATACCATGCAAAATGGTGACCGGCTTTGGAGAATGCATTTACAATGCAAAAATGCCAAAGGGCTTGCGCTAATGTTGCGGGATGTATCTTTGCCTAGTGGAGCTACCTTACAGTTATATGCTCAAGATGGAAAACACATCCTACAGCAAATAGATCAAACAAATGTAAATCCTGAAGGTAATCTTCTTATCGGACCTGTCATTGGCAGTAATGCTATTTTAGAATACTTCGAGCCTGCGTCAGTAAAAAGTATGGGCGATTTTGATTTGTTCAAAATACAGAGATTGTACAAAGATTATCTGCCTTCTATAGATAACGGATCTAGCAATAGAGCTTTTGGTGATGCTTGGGCTTGTCAAGTTAATTTGGCTTGCGACAACTCAGGAAATTTTGATGACGTCGAAAGATCTGTTTCGCGAATTTTGATGGTGGTGGAGGAAGGTATGTTGTATTGTACAGGATCACTTATCAATAATACTGCGCAGGACATGACGCCTTATATATTGACTGCATTTCATTGTGCTAATGACTTTACGCCGATGTATGAATTTTTTAGATTTGACTTCAACTTTACAAGCCCGTTCTGTACTAATCCAGCACAAGAACCTCCTTACCAGTCTTTATTGGGTTGTGCTAGAATATCTGGAAATGCGGACAGTGATTTTGAATTGCTTAGACTCTTTCAGTCTATCCCATCTTCGTTCAATGCCTACTTTGCAGGTTGGAATCGTACACAAGATTATCTGCCAGATACAACAACCTTGATACATCACCCAAGTGGAGATATCAAGAAGATTAGTCAAGATTACAATCGAGTACTTATTTTTAATAGCACTATTGACTGGGATAATGGAACGGTTACTTCATCGCGTTCTCACTACAGAAGCTTTCCTGACCTTGGCGCCTTTCAAGGAGGGAGTTCAGGATCACCCTATCTAGATAACAATGGTCATATTATAGGCCAGTTGCACGGTGGAGATGCCAACTGTGAAGAGCCAGAAGCATTTAGTGGACTTTTTGTGAGATCATGGACAGGTGCAGGATCTGAAACAACACGATTGTCAAATTGGCTAGATCCAATAGGTGCCGGCAATCTCATCCAAAACGGTTTAGATCCAAGTACTATACCACCAGGTTCGGGTACGATCTCGGGTAGGGTAGTATTTCCAAATGGTGAGCCTATGGATAAAGCCATAGTGTACCTTACTACAGATAATGCTTTCCCGCGCAACCCGTCTTCATTGATTACCACAGTGACAACAGGGCCTGATGGATTTTATTCATTCGCAGGAGTGCCAATGGGACAGAATTATTACATTTCTGCAAGCAATGATAGATGTAAGTTTAATGGACTATCTGTCAGTGATATCACACGTGTTCTTAATCATTTGACTTTCACAAATGAATTATCTAGTCCGGAGCAATTTATTGTAGCTGATGTAAATAATGATGGAGTTATTACTGTATTCGATGTCGTGTTTGTAAGGGCTTTATTGCTAGGTGTAATCTCTGAATTTCCTGCTCAAGAATCATTCGTTATTCTCCGCAGTGATATGGTATTTGAAGAAGAAAATCCACTTACAACCAATTGGCAACAAAACGCTCTATTGTTTGAAGTTACAAATTTATCTGGACCAGCCCTTGTTCCTGATTTTACCGCTTACAAAGTAGGGGATGTAACTTTTTCTGTCTCTTCGACTAGCTGTAACTAGTAGAATGTATTTACTTTTTCTCTAAGACTTTCTCCAGTACAATTCGTTCGGCAGTACCCACTCTGTTCATAGAGAAGATCAAATTGAGGTCTTCGTCAAAGTCAAATTTTACTAACTTTTCCAATTTACCTTCCGCTGTAGTATATAGATTACGTCCAAACACTCTGTACTTTCCTTTTTCAGAGTCTCCACCGTAAATAGCATGATAGCTGTCATCATCATTGAAGATGAATTTGACAGACTCTGGTTTAGATTTTTCTTTGCCTTCAACAGTCCATGATATTGCAGACCAACTACCGACTAATTGATCAGCAAGTTCTTCGCCGCAGCTACTGAGTAGGAATAGGGAAGCAATGGATAGCATTAAATAAAAACCTTTCATATCGATCTATTTATGCATATAACGCAATCAAAAAATAAAAGTGACAGATAAGGGTAACGAGTTTTCGGAGTCTACTCCATATTGCATCATTTTTCAAACACGATTTTCAAACATTCTTTTATGATTTCTGCAGCTTGATTTAAGTCTTCTGTAGTATGAGCTGCTGACACAAAACCGACCTCATAACCACTGGGCCCTAGATACACCCCTCGCTGCAATAGTTCATGATGCAAGACCTTGAATTTTTCCATTGAAGCTGGATCAATCTGGTCAGCACTAACAATTTTTTCTTTAGTAAATGCAATCCAAAAAATTGACCCAATAGTAGGTATAGTCAGTTCCATGTTTTCTGCCTCAGCAAAGGCTAGAATGTCATTGACGAAAGCTTTTGTTTTTGACTCCATTTCTTCATAGAATCCAGGCTCAAGCAATTGTTGCAATGCTGCATATCCAGCAGACATAGCAACTGGATTAGCAGATAGTGTACCTGCTTGATATACCGGCCCATCGGGAGCTATATGGCTCATGATTTCATGACTCGCAGCATAGGCGCCGACAGGTAAGCCTCCGCCGATTATTTTTCCAAAAGTAATGATGTCTGGCTGGATGCCATAGTGGTGCGTAGCCCCCTCAAAGCCTACTCTAAATCCAGATATTACTTCATCAAAAATCAAAAGTGCACCATGCTTATAGCATTTTTTGCGCAGGCATTCAAGAAAGTACTTATGCTGAAGCAGCAATCCATTATTTGCCGGAACGGGTTCTATAATGATGCATGCGATTTCTTCGCCCATCTTCATCATGAGCTCATGCAGCGCATTACTGTCTCCAAGTGGCAGCACTATTGTTTCTTTGGCAAATGCTTCTGGAATACCAGCCGAAGTACTTTCTCCAAAAGTGGCTAAACCTGATCCGGCTTTAACAAGTAAGGAGTCAACATGGCCGTGGTAGCAGCCTTCAAATTTTATGATTTTTGTGCGATTCGTCACACCTCTAGCCAATCTGATGGCAGACATCACCGCTTCTGTACCAGAGCTTACAAATCTGATTTTGTCTATGTATCGATTGTTATCTACTATCAATTTTCCCAAAGTGTTTCCCAACTTGGTAGGGGTACCAAATGAAGTTCCTTTGGAGATCGTAGATATTACATCTTCTCTGATTTTGTCATTATTATGTCCCAAGATCAATGGCCCCCAACTACAGCAAAAGTCGAGATAACTATTATCGTCTTCGTCTACAATTCTACATCCCGATGCTTCCTTGATGAACAAAGGGGGACCCGACACAGACTTGAATGCCCGCACTGGAGAGTTTACTCCGCCTGGGAAATATTTTTTTGCTTCTTCAAATAATTGAGCGGAATTATCTCGCTTTTTGATTGTTGTATCCATGATTCGTTTACTAGGTAGCATTAATTCACAGTCCAAAATTAGCAATATAAATCTAGTGGCATACTTTTATGATTCGCTTTCGATTTTGAGCTTTGTTTTTTGACAATTGTATGTTGTATTTTTATTTGGGGCCATGTCGATATCCTGCGCTCATGCTATACATCGACACCAGGCTCTTCGATGGTATCCGTGCCTGCTAGCGCACCTTGGCTTAGTCGCGCACCCATTTCTCCCGAAGGCTTTCGGGATCATGGCATCTACGATCCTTTGTCCAAAAACCGAATGATTCTAGCCATAATGGGGCTTCCCAGCAACAGAACTGAGATCGGCTGTATCCTAATGATTGCTTATTCGTTTACTTGAGCACCAAGGAGATAGGTCATTTATTGACTTTAGTTATTGACCAATTTGCAGAAGCTCGTTTCATGAGCTCATATTTAATTAATCGATTATATTAAATTATATATATTTGTGGCAAATATTACTATGGATGTCATTTCAGAAGTAAGCGAAGAACTCGCTTATTTTATACTGTCAAATAAGAAAGTCAATTTACCCGGAGTAGGTTGCTTCAAAGCAGTATATCAATCTGCCAAATTAGATCCTAAGTCGCATATGCTTTCTGCACCTTCAGAAAACATAGTTTTTAGTAATACATTTGATGAGGACTCCTCATTTGTTGACTATCTAAAATCTGAATACGATAACCAAGATATCTATTCAAACTTTAAAGAAGCAATTCAAAATGGATTTGAAAAATCACCAGTAGTAGAATTGCCAGGTCTTGGAAAATTTACAAAGAATATAATTGGTGGTCTTAGTTTTGAATATGATGAACTAGACACTTTCCAATTTGAATCTATAGAGCTTCATCCGGTAGTTAGCATCACAGAAACTAATCAAACAGTCGCAAGGAATGTACCCGGTGCTGCCACTAAATCAAACCCAGAAAGGGATACAGGATTTCCATTGATTAGTTTAGGATTAATAGCTACCATACTTGCATTCTGTATTGCCGTTTATTTCAATCAAGATATAAATACGATCAAAGACGGCGTCGTCAAGAAAGTGAGTACTAGCAATATCAATGTTAGTCCAAAAGACATTAAAGAAGAGATTTTTATAGCATCTGTTGACGATGATGAAATGGGCAAGGCGCTCAAAGAAGATGTTAAAGAAGAAATTATAGATCGCCAAAAAGCAATGACTTTTGCAGCAGCCGAAGATCCTAAAACCAAAGAAGCTCGCATCATTACCAATACCTTTGGGAGCACCTCCAACGTTGAAAAACAAATAGCGCTGATAGAATCTCTAGGCTATCAAAGTGCAAAGCGGGAAAAAGAAAATGGCCTTACATCTACAATTTTAATTTTAGAATATAAGGATGAAGCACAGCTAGATAGCTTAATGGAAAAAGTAAAAATCAACTTTCCAAGAGCAAAGCTTAGAAAATAGAGTACATTTTTTACTCTTTCGATTCTGATTCTTCGATCAGCATACTACCTCCACATCCATCAATAAAAGCATGAAATGCTGCTCTATCAATTTCAAAACCAGGGTTAAGTGTAATGTCTATTTTTGAATCATAATCCACAGTAATGTTTCCTCTGATTAGTTGTGTTGATTCAATGACTCCATCGGTTTCAAAATCATCATCCTTATTTTGATTACCACTTAATGGATTTCCATTTGCTGCCGAGTAAGCTAGCGGGCATGGCAAACCTACATCAATTTTCCATAGCCCTCTACCATAGGTAGCTACATAAAGAATATCATTTCTAATTTCCAATTCTACTATATCCACATTTGGAAGATTGATAGATACATTGGACCAATCAGTGCTTCCATTAGGTCTAAAGTAAATACCCGGCGACATGCCTACATAGACACCTCCTGTTGCGCCTTCTTGATAAGCGACACATTGAGATGGGATGGCAGGTAGGTTAGTTGTGATATCAACCCAAGTATTGCCGCCATCAGTTGACTCCATGTAGACTTGACTAGTACCAGACAAGGCCAAGATGACTTCGCTTGGGTTTGTCGGATTTACAGCAATATAATTTACACTTGAGAAACTAATATTGGGTGTGACATCAGTCCAGGTCGTTCCGCCATCAGTGGTGGTGTACACATCATCCACATAAGCCAAAAACATAACTTGATTATTGGATGGTGCTATAGCTAGTTCACGAGTTGTTGTATTCGTTCCAGGTGATAGTGATGATATCTGAGTCCAGCTATTACCTTCATCGGTACTTTTCCAAAGGTGATTTTTACCTTGATAGATGGTAGTCGGTACTATTGGGTCTTGTTCTAGGGGAGCAATCCATGCCCCCGATCCAGGAGCCTGTGTAGTTTGAGATGCAGTGTTGCCGCCGTCAGTTGATCTATACAATGATCCAAACTGGACCGACCCAAACATAATGTCTTCATTAGCATAACTAATAAATGTTTCCATTCCATCAGCACCTAAATAATCAAACCATGTTCCTCCCTTTATCACGCCTGTACCATTATCTTGTGATCCACCTGATACTCTGTCAGGATCTGTTTCCGAAGCACCGATTCTATAAAACTCTCTTATGCTAAGTCCTTGACTAATGTCTGTAAAACTATTTGCACCATCTACCGAATAAAATATACCGCCATCTGTCCCTGTGTATAAGGTGTTACCTTGATAAATAAAGATGTCAATATCTGCATGTATAAATGGTAGTGACCCATTTACCAACCATGTGGTAGACTGCGTCCAAGTAGCCCCTTCATCTACAGATTTGAAAGTCTGTGTGCCGGCCACATGAATCTCATTTTTATCAAGAGGGGATACCGCTATATCCATATCTCTAGCAGCTTGTCCATTAGGCTGGTTTAGATCGTATCCCATTATATTATTGCAGTTGCACGCATTGTCCGAAGCCGTACTGAAAGTAGAACCCAAATCCTCAGACACATATAATCCATCAAAACCTCCTGATGTATTTGCTTGCAAGACATACAAGTTGTCTACTGCATCTGCTGTCACTGCCATCATTATAGAGCCATTGTTTGTCCATGGACCAGACAGAGTACTAAAGGTTATGCCAGCGTCTGTAGATTTAAAAACAACACCTCTTCCTGATGCGTATATAACAGTTGGATCAGTTGGATGAAATTCTAAATCATACATCCTATCATTGTGGTCTTCAACCATTATCCAATTGTTTCCTGCATCAGTAGAGCGATAAACTCTTCCGTCAAACTCCGATACAGCAAATAAGATATTGGGATCAGTAGGATGCATTGTTAAGGTATTTATTCTATTTGATGCAATGCCATTTGTGCTTTGCCAAGTAGCTCCAGCATCTACCGATGTCATTACACCGATAGAAGTACCGACAAAGTAATGATCTGGATTATTATGACTAATCTCCAATGAAAAAACCCTCAAAAGCACTTGATCATCAAAAATGGTTTGCCAAGTGAGTCCTTTGTCCGTAGTTTTCCAAACCCCTCCAGATGGAGAGCCTACAAGAATATGGTCTTCATTGTTCTTATCTATCGATATAGCACTTACTCGACCTAGATGAGATGACCAGGTGCTTGTATTGATAGCTTGTGCAGGACCCAATTCAGAATAGGTCCCAGATACATTTCTATTTATATAAGTCGGGTACTTTTCGTTGAAAGCTTTAACCTCTTTGTTTGTTTCGGCTATGGATATAATATTTCCTTCCTCATTTAGACGACGTCTATTCCAATATTCCCATCTCTTAAATTGATTATAACCTGTTCCTCGACCGGTTCCAATCGCATCAAAAATGGATTGGTTCTTTTGCACTATCTCATCAAAAGTGAGTTGAGAGTTGAATTGATCTTCAAGAAATGTTTGACTTTGAACAGTTAGGCTTAGTCCTATGCAGATAATAAAATAGTATGCTTTCAAGTGTATTCTTTTTGGTGATCAAATATAGCGAATGTTGAATACCCATGGGTGGAAAAGCGATAACTGTATTGGTAATAGACATTACAATTCTAAGGTTTGTCATAATAAGTAATGATTGCAATTGACCTCTTTGAAAAGATCATTAGAGTTGAAGCGGCGGATCATATAAAGTTAAAATATATCCATATATTATATTGAAAAATTTATTTCTAACATACTATAATTAGGTATAATGCAGTTATAAAAATAATATATTCTACATTTAATGGAATTTGTAGATAATTATTCTTACTTTAGTAACAACAATAAATCAATACCATATGAAAACATCAACTATATTAGTCGCGCTATTCCTCTCAGGGTCTCTTATCTCAACATTAAATGCTCAAAAAACTGTCGAAAAGACTTTGGTCAAGTCATTCAACTTGCAAGGCAATGATGTCGTCGACCTTGAACTCACAGGAGATATCGAGGTGAAAGAGTGGTCTTCTCCATCTATAAGAGTAGAGATGCTTATCTCAATGGATAATGGCAATGAAACAATGTTGAAATCACTTATTAAAGCGGGTAGATATAATCTAGTCTCTAATGAAACAGAAACTGCTTTTAAAGTGACTATGCCAGGCCTAGAACGCGAAATCAAGGTCAAAGGGGCATTGTTACGAGATAAAGTTAGCTATATAGTCAATATTCCCTCTGGAGTTTCAGTAAGAAACGAAAGCATAGTAGAAGCGGATATTGACTAAAACAATCAACTGTACAAATACACAAAAGATCTAAATCCTATAAACAAAGAATAAGTGCTTCCCAAAGGCATTACCCGAAAGACATGGTCAGCTTCTTCTCTGAAGCTGACCTTTGTACTTTCATGATTGATTTCATTTCGACAATAACAATCATTTTACTATATTTAGAACAACATTTTTGAGTTTCAAAACCTTATTATTACATATTCTAATATGGCAAAGTAGTTGAATATAAACTCCATACATTATGTAATTTAGAAATTCACTTTGCTGAGCTATAAAAGGCAGAATATCAGTCCTCTAGGGTGGTCTGATTTCATGTTTTGCTGTGAGTAAATAAACTATGAGTCCACTCCGGAAAGTAGCGGATTGCAAAAAAATAGGCTATTTTGGATGAGGTTTTTTATTTTCGAAATTCAGTGATGCCTGAGCATCAGTGGATTGAGAAAATGAAAAATATCGCCAAAAGAGTCATTTTGTGCTTTCATGACTTTTCGGAGTGGACTCAACTATTAAACATATTGTATATGTAAAATATACCCTTTGTAAGTGATTGTTTTTAAATGCCAATTGCTTTAAATTGCCATTACTGATTACACTAAAGATAGAAGATTATGAACAAATACGTTTTTTTGGCATTTTTTCTTGCGCTAACCATCCATACCTATGCCCAAAATGTTAAAATAATCAATAAGGATTTCGATATTGAACAGTTTAATAGCGTTGAGTTCGATCTTTATGGTGAAACCATTTTTGAACCTTGGGAGGCCGACTATATTCTCGTCGAAACCACTGTTAAATTGTGGGATACTCCAAAAAGACTTTTTCAAGATAAAATCAATAAAGGCAGATACTACTGCCATCTTCAAAGTGAAAATGAAACTGCTAAGATTTCTGCAATTCCTGTAGAAAGACGAAAGCTTTCACAAAGAGAGTCTTGTATTTCAATAGTATATTATCCAGTTAATTTTGTGCTCAACGAATCCGTTGTTGTTCGCCAAGATGCTGCGGTTTCTTCTAAGGAAGAATAAATCTTTTAGGTCTTTTTTAGCTCTAGTAAAATAAGGCTCTATCTTAAAAATATTCCTTATCCAGCTATGTCTCTGCTAGTATGATAAATCATTTTATCTGATCGCTATATTTTAGAATCTAGCGATAACTTTCTAGTGCTGACTAAAACTAATTTCTAAAACGAGCTAAGGGCAGTAGCAGTGGCCAGGTTTTCTGGCCAGACCCTAGAGTAGCTTTGAAGCCAGGCAAAGGGGCCGACCGCGTGTCGCAATAGCTTTAGCGGTGGCGCAGCGAATAGTGAGCTGCGAATGGCCTGACCCGATACCTTCGTCGAGGAGCTCCCTCCTCAAATACCTAATTAAATAATACTATCGTATCTTTGCGCCATGATTAAGGAGGTTGAAGTACGAATAGATCTGGACAATGTAGGTGATGAAGATTATCTGTACGAAAAAGGCATAGCAAAGCTTTTTATCGACCATAAACGCATCCTGCATTGGGAGGTGTTTAAGCGATCTATTGATGCTCGTCAGCGCCTACCTGTTTTTGTTTATCGCATACGATTTTTTATAGATGAAGAACCTTCAAAAAAAGCAACGCATCTCGCTCAGTACAGTCCAGTAGGAGCCAGGCCCAAAGTGATCATTATAGGTGCAGGACCGGCAGGATATTTTGCTGCCCTAGAACTTATAGAGCTAGGATTGTGCCCTGTCATATTTGAACAAGGAAAGGATGTGCGCGCTCGTAGAAAAGATTTGAAAGCCATCCAACAAGATGGATATGTAAACAACAAGTCCAACTATTGTTTTGGTGAAGGGGGTGCCGGCACTTACTCTGATGGGAAGTTATATACTCGATCTCATAAGCGAGGAAAAATAATAAAGGTTCTAGAGTTATTGGTTGAGCACGGCGCTAAGACGGACATCTTAGTAGATGCGCACCCGCACATAGGGAGCAATAAGTTGCCTCAAATCGTACAAAATATACGAACCACTATCGAGAAGTATGGTGGTGAAATTCATTTCGATGCTACCATGACAGACCTACTCCTACAAGATGGTAAGTGTATTGGTGTGTGTATCAATAATGATAAAGAACATAAAGCGGATGCAGTGATTTTAGCAACCGGGCATTCTGCTCGTGATGTGTACGCGCTACTCGAAAAGAAAGGAGTAGCCATAGCATCCAAACCATTTGCATTGGGTGTGCGAATAGAGCATCCCCAGAGTATCATAGATGAAGTACAGTATAGTCGAAAGGATAGGGGAGAACATTTACCTGCAGCCAGTTATTCGCTGGCATGTCAAATAGAAGATCGAGGTGTATTTTCTTTTTGTATGTGTCCCGGAGGGTTGGTCGTACCCGCTGCTACTGAACCTGGAGAAATAGTAGTCAACGGAATGTCTCTTTCTCGAAGAGATTCTCCTTTTGCCAATGCGGGTACGGTTGTCGCAGTAGAGGCCGAAGATCTGAAAGACTTTGAGCAGCATGGAAAATTTGCTGGTTTAGAATTTCAAAAATCTGTAGAGCGACATCTCTTTTCATTTGGTGACGGTTCGCAACGTGCACCTGCTCAACGACTAACTGACTTTACCAAAGGAAGACTTTCGGCAGATCTTAGCCCGAGTAGTTATATACCTACTTTATATAGTGCTCCGATGCATCAATTATTACCCAAAGGAATTTATAGAAGATTGCAAAAAGGAGTACAGCAATTTGGTAAAATGATGAAGGGCTACTACACTGAACAAGCTAATGTGATAGGTGTCGAATCGAGGACAAGCTCTCCAATAAAAATTCCAAGGAATAAGGATACCTTTATGCACGAAAACGCGGAAGGATTATTTCCATGCGGTGAAGGGGCAGGATATGCAGGGGGAATAGTCTCTGCGGCGATGGACGGCCAAAATGTAGCCAAAGCTGTAGCAGTGTTTTTTCAATAAACATGAAACATCATGAAAGATATATTAGACCTGGTAGGCCGAATATTATTATCAATTATATTTCTCTACGAAGCTTATGACAGCATTGCTTTTTTTAAACAAAACAAGCAAACCATGACTGACTATGGCATCACATGGAATCAAGACTTGCTCTTGTATGGTGCTATATTTTTATTGCTGATCGGTGGTGTTCTCATTTTGATTGGGTATCGTGTGGGGTTTGGGGCGACTTGTTTGTTGCTGTATTGGATACCGTTTACATTTATTGTCTATAGTTGGTGGAATGATCCCGAAGCAGTCCGTAGGATCAATAGTTTGATTTTTATGAAAAACTTGGCCGTTGCTGGAGGACTACTCATGTTGATGGTCAACGGGGCTGGAAGATATAGTGTCAAGCGAATCTTTGCTACTACTAAGGTAGGAACCTAAACTTAATCAGCTTCTTCTTCTTCTTCTTCTTCTTCTTCTTTAAGCTTATCCAGATCTGGGTGTAACTCATTTCCACAAATCCGACAAAAATCCGCATCATCTTGGTGGTCCTCTGCGCCACAATATGCACAGGATTGGGTGTTGAGTTGTATAGGCTCGCTATCTCCTTTGATCATTTCTGCAGAAACAATACCTGTGGGCACAGCTATAACGGCATACCCCATGATCATCACAGCAGCAGCCAAAAATTGACCAACAGGAGTGGTAGGGGATATATCACCGTAGCCTACCGTGGTCAAAGTGACTATGGCCCAATAAATTGAAGTTGGGATACTAGAAAATTTGGAGTTCTCGGTACCCCCTTCGATGAGGTACATCACACTTCCTATGATGATGGTCATCAAGAGCACAAAAGTTAAAAAGACAGCTATCTTCTGTCTACTAGCTTTAAGCGAATCTGCGATATACTTACTCTCCTTTAAAAAGTTGGCCAGTTTGAATATCCTAAATACTCTAAGTAAACGCAGCGCTCTGATCACAATCAAAAAGTGCGTATTAGCAGATAAAATCATTTCGAGATAAGTAGGCAGTATGGCTAGGAGATCAATCACTCCGAAGAAGCTAGTCGCATACTTCATCGGTTTATAGACGCTGTATAGTCGCAGGATATATTCAAATGTGAAGAAAATAGTGAAAAACCATTCCAGTACTTTAAAGGTGTACCTATATTTTTCATGAATCCACTCCACGCTCTCTAGCATAACAGCCAATACAGAAGCGACAATCATAATCATAAGTATGATGTCGAACCACTTACCTGCAGTCGTATCCGCTTCAAAGATTATCTCATGAATCTTCTCTTTAGTTGGATTACGTTTAAATTTTGCTTTAACCGCCATTTTGCTATTTATTAGAACGACGATAGCGCTCTATGGATGCAAACTAAATACAAATAAGTCAATAATGAAAATACAAGCTATTCTATTTGAGTATCTACTTTCTCAGATATTTCTTTCAAACGATGTTTTTTGATGTGTTTTTTTTGTTTTTTGGGCCATCCCTCGGTTTCACTCCGTTGCACTCGGGACCGGGCTTTTCGCAGCTTGGCCCTATGCTCACCCGCTTATGCTATGCAGGGCTGGGCGAAAAAAATCGCCCACTGCTACTATCCCTTGTCCAGGTACCTTGCTCGCACTGAGCTCTACTTCCCCGATCGAAGGCGTTGACGAAAAAAATGGCGGAAAAGGCAACAAAATCATAAATTATGACTAAAATATATGCATATACCCCTCATATTCAATTTTTTTTAGATATAGATTAAATTATATTCAATAATTTTCATTTCTTTGGGGACAGTAGTTTAGCAGCTACCTCTATTGCAAATATCTATGTCAGAAACACTATTAGCTGAATTCAGTTCGGCTGAAGTAGATTTTGTAACCCAATATTAAAGAGATATACGTGATAAAAGCGATCATTATTGAGGATGAATTGAACAGCCTCAAGAACTTAAAAAATTTAATCCAAGAGCATTGCCCTCAAATTGAATTGTTGGGAACAGCCACCAGTATTGCTGAAGGGCAAGTACTGTTAAAAAATCTCAATACTAAGATTGATCTTGCCTTTATGGATATTCAATTATCTGATGGACTGATATTTAGTTTGTTAGATCAGAATCCGAATATCACTTTCAATATCATTTTTGTGACTGCATTTTCTGAATACGCTATTCAAGCATGTCGATACAGTTCTATCGATTATATTCAGAAACCAATCGATCCAGACAAATTGGTTGAAGCAGTCAGTAGATATACTCCTAAAGCAGATGACTCTATCAATGAGCGTTTGGATGTATTCAAGGAGTACTATACCAATCCTAACATCTTTTCCAAGATGAGCATATCTGCTGTGGACGGTATCTACTTCGTTAATATAAAGGATATTATCAGACTAGAAGGAGAAGATAACTATACACATATCTTTCTCAATAATGAACAGAAGATCACAGTATCCAAAACGATAAAATGGTATGCTGATCTACTCGAGAATAAAAATTTCTTTAGAGTACATAAGAAGCACGTGATCAATCTAAACTTCATGCAGAAGTTCGTGAAAGGAGAGGGAGGTTATTTGATTATGGACGATAGTAAAGAGATTGAAGTATCTAGAAGAAGAAGACCTGCTTTTATACAGCAGTTGAAAAATATGCAAATGGGGATGTAACTCCCATGCAGAAGAGTTTGTTATCCTTGGATAGCAATTTTTTATACTGACAATTTTTAACAACGAGTTTTAGCTCGACACAAAATCCTGTACTATGGGAAAATTGGTTAAACTTCAAGACTTGAAGAAAGACCTTTTTGTACTCGACTTTGAAGACATGAAAAAAATCAAAGGAGGAAGCAAGAGATCATTTTTCTGGTTTGGTGGTTGGGGAGGTATGGTACCTCACTGATACACTGTCAAGAACTTGATGGGTCACAATTCGTTTTGTGGCCCTATTTTAATCTAGTCTCCCTGAAGTACATGAACTAAAAGATATGAGCAGCAAGTCTATTCAGCACCTCGAAGAAGCAATTTTGGCTAGCAGTGAGCCAATACAGCAATTGCGCATGCTTGACCAGCTTTCAGATCGCCTAATCTATACCGATAATAAGAAAGCCAAATTCGCCATTTATAAAATGGAACAACTGCTGAAGCAGCACAAAGAGCATCATATTTTTCTCAGTTACTTACTTAAAGCGGGCGTAATTCATAACCAAGACTATGATTATGATTTGGCATTCAAAAAATTCAAAACTGCAATTGAAATACTCGAAGCCCAAGGAGACGCCGATGAGCAAATAGAGGCTTATATAGATTATGTAGGGGTATGCATCAATTTAGATAAACTAGATACAGCAAGGTATTATATTTCGAAGGCAGAAAGACTACTGCGTGATTTTCCAGGCACTAAACTTAAAGCGAGACTACTTTGCAGAGAAGCTGGACTATTACTTAAAGAAGGAAACTACGATAAAGCATTATCAGTATTTCACAAGGCGCAAAGTAGATTTGATAAAAGTTCAGCATTAGAAATTAAGGATTACTATTTTCAAACGGTGATACAAAGTGGCCTCGGCAATATATTTGAGCATAATGGAGATGTCAAGAAGAGTGTAAAGGCATACACTAACGTAGTTGAGATCTGTGAGGAACATAATATCAGAGGGAGACTAAGCTGGCATTACCTTTTAGCAGGCCTTGGATACATTGCGCTTGAAGAATATGAAACAGCAAAAACCTACTTTGAAAAATCGATATCGACTACAGATGACTCAAGTGTGGCAGCCAAGGCGGGAGCTTATGCAAACGCTGGCTACTGTTTATTTGAGCAAGGGGATGTAAAAAATGCAATAGAGAAATATAACACTGCTGAAAAAATTTATGCGCAGCAAGAGAAGAAAGATTTGCCCAATCTATTTTATTTGCAGCTATGGAAAGCAGAGGCTTACAGACAGTTGGACAAAAATCAAAAAAGATCAGACGCCCTTCTTCGTGCTTTTGAATACGCTAAAGCCAGTGGTAGCAATAAATTATTAGCTACCATGTATCATACCATTGGTGCTTATTATGCAGAACAGAATAATTTTGAGATGGCGTATAAGTATCAGTTAATGCACGCCAATCACAATGATGAATATCAGCAAGAGCTTAAAGCTAGAAAGATAACAGAGATTCAAATCAAGTATGACGCCGAGCGAAAAGAACAAGAATCAGAACTGCTCAGGTTAGAATCTAAGAAACTACAATTGAAAGCTTTGAGGGCGCAGATGAATCCTCATTTTATACACAATGCGCTCAATTCAATACAAGGCTATATAAGTTCTAATGAAAAAGAAAATGCGGCCAAGTATCTTGCACAGTTTGCAAGCTTGATCCGCAAAAGTCTTTACTATTCAGATATAGAGAGCCTTTCACTTGAGGATGAAGTAGAATTCTTAAAAGAGTACTTATCCATCAATAAGAAATTGAGATACTCAGATCAAATGTCATATATCGTAAGAGTCGATGAGGAATTAGAAGAAGATTTGATCTGTCTTCCAAGTATGATTGTGCAGCCCTATGTAGAAAATGCACTCGAACATGGAATCCGTACGCGCAGCGATGGAAGATTGCTAGTGGAGTTTTTATACCACACTGAGGACACTATTCAGTGTATTGTCGAAGATAATGGGATAGGCCGTAAGAAAGCAGGAGAAATTCAAGCTATAGGAGGCTATCACGATCAGCACAAATCTATGGGGACCTCTATCACCCAAAAGCGCCTTGATGTTCTTAAATCAAGCCTAAATAGCCCTCATTTGTCAGTAGAGACTATTGATCTATACGATAAGAGTAGTGGAAAATCCTTGGGCACTAGAGTAGAGTTGATCCTGCCCGTTGTCGATTTTAAACTCAAATAGGCTCATTTTGCCTTAATTATTGTCATATCTGACGACCGCTTCCTAAACAATTCATACCGCTTTCTAGAATGTCTATACCATTGGTATAAAGTGCCTTATATATAACATAAAACAGTCATATATTTAACCTAGTTTTCTCATAGTATGTTTGTTTAATCTTCCTGCACCTTAATCCCTTCTAGGTGCAGGGATTTTTTTTTCTAGGACATCCTATTTCCCAAGTATTTCAAATGCCTTAGAAATTCTGTTGGACTTTGAATCAACAATTGTGATGGTATGTTTGCCCACCTTGGGCTGCAAGGCCAATTCGTGGAAATCATTCGTTGAGCCAATATAAGTATCATCCAAATGCCAGTATAGCGTTTCCTTATTATCCAAGTGTGCCACCTTGAAGATTGTTTTCCCTTTGGAGCCATCTAATTCTATCGGGATAAAAATTTTGGTATCCTTTGCTGGATAGATGAATTCCATGGGGTCGACGTTTGTAAGTCCACTGCATTCTTTTGCTAAAGGCGGAATGGGTAAATAATCAGATTGATGTTTCTTATAATAGTGGGCGGCACTTGGTGGAAGTACTAAATAGGATTTCGCTTTTATTTTATCACTAGGATAGCAGCTGCTATTTACTTGTCGTGTTTCATCTTCATTGGTAAATATTATTTTATGGTGACTACATATTTTTGAATTCAATCCTTTGACGGGAGCCCAAATAGTATCTGCTTCTAAGCATACATCTTTTTGTATTCGATCCCCTGTTTGTTTACAAATAGGTATTTCTACTAAGTCATCATAAGGCTTCTCAAACCATTCACTTTGCGGTAGTGTATTGAATATATCGAATAGAATGGGAGCGGCTTTTTTAATACCGATAAGGTCTGGTCTCCCTTCGCCATCTGCATTTCCAACCCATACACCTACTACGTATTCGGGACTGATCCCAATAGCCCAAGCGTCTCTAAATCCGAAGCTGGTACCTGTTTTCCAAGCAATATTTATAGCTGAATCAAATGCTTGCCAGTTCCCTTCTTGATCTGGCCTGGTAACTTCTTGCATTGCGGCAAAAGTATGCCATATTGCTCCCGCAGATAAAAATGGTGGATTGTCAAGCCGTTTTTCAATTTCTTTTGCACTAGTACTTAGCCAAGTAGGAGGATCAAAGTCATTTTCACCATAAGTACTATTTTCTTGCACGTAGCTACTTAAGCTTTTCGCCATACCTGCATAGGTGCTGCACAGCTCCCAAAGACTGGCTTCAGCTCCTCCTAGGATCAAACTAAGACCATAGTGATCGGCACCTTTAGATATACTCTTATACTGAGCCTTTTGTAAAAAATTATAAAACTTATCCACCTTATAATCTTGTAAGACTTTGACAAAAGGGATGTTCAAAGATTTACTCAAGGCCTTATCAAAGGGGATTATACCCGAGTAGTTCCTGTCAAAATTTTTTGGTGTATATCCATTTATTTGAACGGGCACATCCTGTATGAAGGAGGAAGGTAGGTGCTGTCCTTCATGCAGGCTTAAAGCATATAAGAATGGCTTGAGAATACTCCCAGTACTTCTAGGGGATAGAATGATGTCCACATCTTCCTGATTTTTCTTTACGGTAGATGGCGCATTTCCAACATATGCTTTCACTTTTCCTGTAGGGACATGGATAACCAAAGCCGCACTATTATGGATATGCTCTGATTTTAAAGTCTTTTGCTTCTTGGCAATGATATCTTGTATATGTTGTTGTAGAAATTTATCGATACTACTTTTTACTTTTCCCTTGATTGCGAAATTCTCATTCTGCTCATAGGCGGAATGTAAAAGATGATCAGCTATTCTAGGAAGTTTTTTGGGTGCATCTGGTATCCTTTCTTCTTTAGCTAAAGAGTAGGTTAAGCTATCAATTTCTTTAGCCACGTACAGTTTTTCAAGTAGCTTGTCTCTTTTTATTTTTAATTGATCTCGGTTTTTTCCGGGATGAATCAGACTAGGTGCATTGGGTAATACCGCCAACGTAGCAGACTCTGACCAACTTAATAGGGAAGGGCTTTTACCAAAGTATCTCCAACTTGCTGCTTCTAATCCTACTACATTTCCTCCAAAAGGAGCATGCGATGTATACAACTTTAGAATTTCATCTTTAGAATGTCGTATTTCTAAACGTAAGGCTTTAATGGTTTCTAATAACTTATTTTTAAAAGTTCTTTTTTTAGGATCCGCTAAACGTGTGACTTGCATTGAAATGGTACTTGCTCCACTAACTATTTTACCCTCACTTACATTTTGTTGTATGGCTCGTAAAATTCTTCGTAGGTCTATACCTATATGTTTATAAAACCTTTTATCCTCAAATTGGATTATAGCTTTTTTGAATTTTATAGGAATGGTATCAATCGGAGGGAATCGCCATTGTCCATCTTCAGAGATGCTTGCGCTCAATAAAAAACCATTTTCATCCTCCAAAACTTTCGAGTAGTTGGAGTCAAACAAATTGGCAGGTAAGCAGAAAATAAAATAAACTAAAAAGAAAAGGAGCATTGTTCCAAAGCTCAATTTCCATTTGCTATATTTTGTATTTGAGTATCGATTAGACATATTCTAATCTAAAAAACGCTAGAGTGCATTTTTTATTTTTTCAAGTAACTGTAATCCTACTTCATCAGGTTGATATCGATCTGGATATTTGTCTATCATAGCAAGGATCATAAAGTTGTCTGCTAATATTTCATCAGGATGTATGATGTATTGTGTATTGTATTTTATCTGCTCAAAAAATGAGGGCATCGCATCATCAGGAACTTGAGCTTTCCCATCCTTATCCGATAACACTTCCCAAGCTTTATCTTCGTTTTGGACCACTTCAAAAAGGTCAAAATATAAATAGTCAAAGAAGACTTTTTTCTCCTTTGTAAAGTTTGGTAATGTAGCGCTAATTATAGGAACGCATTTCAACTTTCTTTCTTTGGATTCTAAGTTAATGGCATAAGCAAAATTTGGTCCATCAGGATTAGTCAGTAATTGTTCTTTTAATGGGCTAGAGATAATTAAATCCTTAGAATCTCCAATATTTTCAAATCCGATCAACTGATACAAGTTTTTTTGTTTTTCGGGATTGAGTCTACTGTAAATGTGAAATATCTCATGCAAAATAACACTAAGCATAGCTTCCCTATTTCGTACTTCTATCCTCTCCGAAGGAATAACAATACAATTTTCTCTGGTATAAAACGCATCACCACCGTAGTAGCTTCCTCTAGATTTAATTAGCTTTATTTCGCTAGGGAGTATTGCTTTATTTAGATTGTTGCAAAGGTCTACCGCTTCTTGCCAGATATCACCTAGCCAGTTGATTTCTGAATCTGTAAAGTTAGTGACGTCATTCTGTAGATATGCTGTATATCGTTTCATTAAGTCCGCTCTACTTTCATCAGCTCTGCATTTTTGTTTCATCTGTATACACATATCCAGTTTAGTCAGGCGATCAAAGATGTTGAAACTATCGTCTATCAATACGTGTTTTGCAGCACTCAGACTATCTAAAAATTCAACACCAACCGTCTCTGCAGTTGGTGTACTGGTCCTAATATTTTTTGAATTACAGGAAAAAATAAAAAGGCTTACGAATAGTATGGCGGTATAGAATCGAATAAGATTTTTCATAGGACTAATTTACATCTTTCATGGATAATTGTATTCTTCCTCGTGCTATATCTATGTCTAATACTTTGACTTTGACATGTTGTTCTAAGGATACTACTTCAGAGGGATCTTTTATGAATTTATTGACAATTTGTGAAATGTGAACCAAACCCCCTTGCTTAATACCGATATCTACAAAGGCACCGAACTTGGTGATGTTATTGATAATGCCAGGCAAGACCATCCCTACACTTAAGTCATTTATATCTTTGATGTGTTCTGCAAACTCAAATTGTTTTGCTTCACCTCTTGGATCTAAACCCGGTCTTTTCAGCTCACTAATGATATCTTGCAAAGTTGGTATTCCAATAGTTGTATCTATAAAAGAACTTAGTTTTATTTCATCTACTTTACTATCGTTCATAACTAAATCTTCTACTTTACAATTTACAGATTTGGCCATTGCTTTCACTAATGCATAGCGTTCTGGATGGATACCAGTATTGTCTAGTGGGTTTTTACTTTTTTTAATTCTTAAAAAACCTGCTGCTTGCTCAAATGATTTGGCGCCGAGTCGTTTTACTTTATTTAATTCTTTTCTTGTAGTAAAAGCGCCATATTCATTTCTATATTCAACTATATTTTTAGCTAGCCCTGCGTTTAGACCGGACACATAGCTCAAGAGATGATGACTTGCTGTATTTAAATTAATCCCTACCATATTAACACAAGAGGCAACGACTTGATCTAGATTTTCCTTCAACTTGACCTGGTTTACATCATGTTGATATTGACCTACGCCAATAGATTTAGGATCTATCTTGACTAATTCTGCGAGAGGGTCCATCAATCTACGCGCAATAGACACTGCTCCTCTCACTGTAATATCTTGATTGGGAAATTCTTCACGAGCAACTTTTGATGCTGAATAGATGGAGGCACCTGATTCATTGACCATATAGAGATCAACAGGGTAGGGCAGATCTATTTTCTTACATAGCCCCATGGTTTCTCTTCCGGCTGTTCCATTTCCTATAGCTATAGCTTCTACTTTATATTTATTGATTAGTTGAGCTAGCTTCCCTAAAGCCTCCTTATCTCTACTTTGGGGTGGATGAGGGTAGATTACGTCATGGTGTATTAATTGTCCAGTACTATCGATGACAATGAGTTTGCAGCCACTCTTGAACCCTGGATCCAAACCCAAAATCACTTTGCTCCCTAGTGGGGCTGAGAGTAGCAGTTGTCGCAAGTTTTTTGCAAAGACTTCCATGGCTACCAAGTCAGCAGCTTCCTTGCTACTGTTTTTGAACTCAGTTTCTATACTTGGTTTTAACAAGCGTTTGTAGGCATCGCTAATCGCTAATTTAACTTGAATGGCTGATTCTGATCTATTCTTTACAATGACTCTTTCGATATTGGCCTGCGCTAGATCAACATCAATGTCGATACTTACTCTGAGATAGCCTAGTCTTTCGCCTCTTCTGATAGCCAATAATCTATGGGATGGGCATTTTTTAAGTGGCTGCGAAAATTCAAAATAGTCCTCAAATGTTCCAGCCTCTTCTTTCATTTTAGCTACAAGCTTTGATGATAATATAGCTTCTCGTTTAAATTGATACCGCAGTTTATCTCTCACTTGACTGTTTTCATTTATCCATTCGGCAATGATATCTCTTGCTCCACCTAAAGCAGCTTCAATATCTGGCACTTCTTTGTTTATATATTTTTTAGCTTCAGTATTTGGCTTTCCATTTTGCTGTTTGTATATCCACTCGGCTAGTGGACCTAGTCCTTTTTTCTTTGCTTGCTCACCTTTTGTTTTGCGTTTCTTTTTATAAGGAAGGTAGATATCCTCAAGTACATTGCTATCCCAACACGCTTCAATTAATTTGGATAATGCGCTAGTAAGTTTTCCCTGTTCAGTGATACTTTTTAGCATGGTACTCTTACGTAAGCTAAGGTCTTTGAATTTTTTTAGGGATTCTTGAATATCACCTAGTGCTACTTCATCCATAGAACCACTTAGCTCTTTACGATATCTGGCGATAAAAGGGATGCTTGCACCATCTTCTAGTAAATCAATTACAGCAGAGACTTTTTTTAAGGGGAGTGATAGTTGATTGGCTATTAAGGTGTAAAATTCTTTAGGCATGCACGAAATTAGGCATTTTGCAGCGCATGAAATAGTATTAGAGGTACGTTAGGGGCAAAAAAAATTCCGGATCTACTAGGACGGGCGTCCTTAGCAGAATCCGGATTTACAATCGAGTTTAGCAGAAGCTTTTATGGTCAAAATGAAAATGGACTGTATAGCTCAAATGGATGGCCTCACTTCTCAGATTGAGGCTTTGTTTATAAACTTTATACTATTTGTTAACCTAATTAAATATTTAAAGTCAATTTTTATAAAAGGGTGTCTCACGCCCTCAACAAAAACTAACTGTAATCGGAAATTGAGCTAACAGTCCATTCAGAAAGCGCATTCGCTTCCAGTCATCTTGCCAAAATATCTTTGTGATCAACGATCTATTTTGTTCTTTTTTATTGTATTGCCATCTAGGGTAAGATGGTGAAAGATGGGTACCAGTTTTCTCACGACTTAGTATGTTCCGTCTTCCTATTATAATTAAACGGGACATCATCGCAAGGTTTCCTAGGGATTCGATTTAGGTTTCACTTTTTTTGAAAAAAAAATAAAAAATTTTTAGAATCGAGTTAGATATATGAAATTCAAGTGAATATATAATTACTTATATATTATAAATAAAAATAATATGTAAAATTTAGTTTAGACCGACCTTGATAGCCATATTTTATCAGCAGGTTATAAAATTGTAAATTACATATAATTAAAATAATTATATAAATTTTTGCCAAGATCACCATTTCATGAAGTTCTAGGACTCAAAATAATGTACATTCTTTTGGAGCCACATCGTGGCGTGATATATGAGCCCAGGGCTTATAGCCCTGGGTAACTTGTGAAAAATATCCCATTTGGCGTGATTTTTCTTTTTTAAAAATCATGACAAATGGCCTCCAAGAATAATGTTACAAATGTTATAATAGCCTCGAGCTAGGGGGAGGAACGATATGAGCCGAAGTAGATAGTGATATGAAGGAATGATCGGCGAAGGATGAGTGATGAACGAATACTAGCCGAGCATATCCTGAATCGCTAGCTATGAGGTGAATACAAGTGGATCACCCGACCACAGCATGAGCTCGCTGGGGATGAGCGGGATGGGGCTCATGATGTGGGAGCTCCCTATATATAATTATGTAAAAGTCTTGGATGGAATAAATAATCAAACAAAATCTCTTTCATCCCATTCTTTGCGGAGGTCATCAAAACTATCGCTTGCATATTCTTTACTATTCGGAATTTCATCTAGATCTAACTCGCCATAGTCTTCTCGATCCGTATCATTTTTATACATTTTACGCATCTCATCCTTGATTTGCTTTTCTTCCCAATCCGTCTGTTTGAAAAAACCAAATGCACTAACAAAGTTGATCGCCACAGCAACTCCCCAGCCGAGAGTCGGGAAGATCCACCAATGTGTTGAAGATGTCATCATATTTATAATAAAGAGGAAGGTGCAAACTATCCCCCAAGTAGTAAAATGATTCCAGAAAGCTTTCTTTTTCTTAACGCGCTTTTTAGCGGCTTTGTAGTATTTTTCCATAACGATTAGATGAGGTCATTTTCCTGATAGGAACAGTTGGTCTCCATAAGCAACACTTCTTCCTTGTAAACCAAGGGGTGATTTAGCGCATACTCATGAATTGCTTCTACGGAAGACTTCTTGAATAATGTAGTTACATACATACCCACCCATAGTGAGCTTATGCTGTTTAAAATCAAAAAGTTAGTAGGTAGCAAAATCAAATTATATAGTTTTAGTACTTATCGTTAAGATAAAGCTATATTCTGAAAAAGTCTGCTAAACTTAGACTAAACGACCCTATTACTTTACAAATAAATATCTATTCTCGCTAGAGCCCTCTTCGATATACTTATATCCAAGTATATCTAATCCTTTTAAATCTTCCGGGTTTTTGATACGATTCTTCACAACCTGTTTAGCCATGTCTCCCCGAGCTTTCTTGGCAGTGAAAGAAATGACTTTAAGTTTGCCGCCACGATCTTCTTTAAAATCTATGTCTATAATAGGTTTTTCAATTTGACTTCTTTTTATAGATTTGAAATATTCTACAGATGCCAAGTTGAGGAGGTGTGAGGACTTGCTTTCTTCCAACTCTTTATTCAATTGCTTCGTAATTTTTATATCCCAAAACTCATACAAGTTCTTTCCATGACCATTGGATAGGGGAGTACCCATCTCTAAACGATAAGGTTGGACTAGGTCGAGCGGTTTAATCATACCATACAATCCACTGAGAATTCTAATACTTTTTTGTGCAAAATTGAGATCACGAGCATCAAAGCTTTCAGCATCAAGCCCTACATAGACATCCCCTTTAAACATATGAATTGCTTGGGAAGCATTCTGAGTCGTAAACTCTTTTTTGAAAGTTTTATATCTGTTTAAGTTTAATTCCGCTAAGGCAGGACTGATATGCATTAGCTTTTCTAGATCCTGTTGTTTGAAGGACTTTAGCTTCTTTACCAGTTTTAAACTTTCTTTAGCAAAAACTAGATCAGAGTGCTTTTTTATACTGCTTGGTTCTTCATTTAAAGTTTTGGCTGGGGAGAGTACTAATATCATTTTTATATATAATTTATATTTAAGGTAAATATTGAGTCCACTCAGAAAACTCACGAAAGCACAAAATGACTCTTTTGGCGATATTTTCCATTTTCTCAATCCACTGATGCTCAGGCATCACTGAATTTCGAAAATAAAAAATCTCATCCAAAATAGCCTATTTTTTGCAATCCGCTAGTTTCCGGAGT
>CALIEI010000173.1 GCA_938022165.1 uncultured Saprospiraceae bacterium
CTGTGTGAAGCTCAGATAGGATTGGCTCCTTTCGAGACAAGACTATCTGAGTAGCTGAACCGGGATACAGCTATCGGAATAAAGCGGAAAGCCTGGCCTCCTGCGCGCAAGCTTGCGGGTGAGCAAAGGAGGGGGCGCATAAAAATCACTAATTGTCAACAAAGTAGGAATAGTCTTGCTATATATTGGTGACCTGTAAAAGAATGCGTTATTTTGGGCGATAAACACTTTGAAGCATTTTGAAGAAGTTGCATGTTATTTCATTTGATGTACCTTATCCTGCTAATTATGGGGGAGTGATAGTCGTGTATCATCAGCTAAAAGCTTTGCAAGAGGCTGGGGTGAAAGTGACACTGCATACCTATCAATATGGTGATCGTGGAGAGCAGAAACACTTGGAAGAGATCTGTGAAAAAGTATATTACTATCCGCGAAATACGGGTTGGAGGGCTTCGATATCCTCGCTGCCATATATAGTCAATTCTCGGAAGTCTGATCAGTTGCTGACTCGATTACTAGAGGATGAATATCCCATTTTTTTTGAAGGAGTACACACAACAGCCTGGATACATCATGCAAAATTAAAGGAGCGAAAAAAGGCAATCCGCATGCATAATGTGGAGTGGCAATATTACCAAAGTTTACATAGCTTGGCGAAGGATCCGCTGCGAAAATATTATTTCAAGATAGAAGCGAAACGATTAAAACGCTATGACAAACTAGCTGTACTACATGCAAATGCAGTCATAACTATTTCAGAAAAAGATCAACTGCACTATCAAGCATTTTGTGAACATTGCTACATGATGCCTGCGCCCCATGGTGAAACCTATGAACCGAATGAAGGCGTCGGAAAGTATTATTTGTATCATGGAAAATTGAGTGTAGAAGATAATGAACGCGCTGCAATACATCTGATAAAAAATGTGTTTTCGAAAACCAAAGATCAGTTCATAGTGGCGGGTATGAATCCTACAGAAGACTTGCTTCAGGTAGCTTCGAAAATAGACAATGTCTCCATAGTCGCGAATCCAAGCCATGATGAGATGAGAAAGTTGATCAAAGAGGCACATGCGAATATTTTATATACTTTTCAAGACAATGGATTGAAGCTGAAGTTGCTGCATGCATTGCATATCGGTAGGCACTGTATAGTGAATGAAATGATGGTGTCAAATGCGTCTAATCTGAAAGAATTGTGTCATGTAGGGGCTGATGATCAGGGACTTGTAGATTTGCTGAATTCATTGAAAAAGGAGCCATTTACAGCTAAAATGGCCAAACAAAGACAAGATATATTGGGCAGAAACTACAATAATCTAAAAAACACTGAAAAGATGTTGGAATTCTTGAAAAAACATGGTTTCAATTAAAACTGAAAGTTGCATATCTTGTTCACTTATTAAACCATATTGAATGGAAGAATTATTGAAGCATTCGGCTAGTACCCAAATGCAAACCATAGCGAAGAAGGTACAGTCTGGTGAGCGAATAAATGACGAAGAGGCGATGTACTTATACAAAGATGCTAGCCTTTCTGAAGTAGGCGTTCTGGCAAATTATATACGTGAAAAGAAACACGAAAACAAGACTTACTTCAATAGAAACTTCCATATCGAACCGACAAATGTCTGTCTGTATACTTGCACATTTTGTTCTTATTCTAGACTCATCAAAACGCGTGATCAAGGTTGGGAATACACGCATGATGAGATCATGGAAATGGTAAAAAAGTACGATGGCGAGCCTGTAACAGAAGTGCATATCGTCGGAGGCGTGTTGCCACAATATGATTTAGCTTTTTATCAAAAATTGTTTAGCGAAATAAAAGCACATCGTCCAGAACTACATGTCAAGGCTTTGACTCCTGTAGAGTACCACTATATATTTAAGAAAGGAAAAGTATCCTACGAAGAAGGGATGAAGCTGATGCTAGAAGCAGGCCTTGATAGTATGCCCGGTGGAGGAGCAGAAATATTTCATCCTGAAATAAGAGACCAGATCGCAGGTGGAAAATGTACTGGTGAAGAGTGGCTAAGGATACATGAGATATGGCATGAACTAGGAAAGCGATCAAATGCTACTATGCTTTATGGGCATATTGAAAAATTTGAGCATCGTGTAGATCATATGCGCAAGCTTCGTGACTTGCAGGATAAAACGGGCGGATTCCAAACTTTTATTCCTCTAAAGTTTAGAAATAAAGATAATCAACTTTCTCATTTGGAGGAAGTGAATATTTTAGATGATTTGCGCAATTATGCAGTAGGTAGAATCTACTTAGATAATTTTGACCATGTCAAAGCTTATTGGCCAATGATCAGTAGGCAAACGGCTCAATTGAGTTTGGCTTATGGTGTAGATGATATCGATGGTACTATCGACGATACGACTAAGATATACACTATGAGTGGCTCTGAAGAACAGAGTCCTGCGATGTCTACTTATGACCTGGTCAATCTGATCAAGCGAGTAGGTAAGCATCCTATAGAAAGGGATACGCTGTATAATGTGGTTCAAGACTATAAGGACGTTGAGTTTGAAGAAGACAAGCATTTTAAAGGGTACCTTTCCTTACCAGTGGTAAACAAGTAAATGGATAAAGAAATATACATAGTACGCCACGGAGAAACAGACTTCAATAAAAACAGAATAGTGCAAGGCTCTGGTGTCAATTCTTCTCTAAATGAAAAGGGGCAATCTCAAGCAGCCGCATTGTATGCCGCATATCAGCATATTGATTTTGATGTGGTATTCACTTCTGAATTAGTGAGAACACATCAAACGGCACAAGGCTTTATAGATGCTGGTATACCTCACATCAAGGATGGAGACGTAGATGAGATTTGCTGGGGAATCCATGAGGGTAAACCAGGAGACGCTGACATGAAGCAAGACTATGTCAAACTCATGAATGAATGGCGCAATGAAAATTATGCGGCTCGTATAGAAGAAGGAGAGAGTGCGCAAGAATTGGCACATCGACTAAGCCGTTTTTTGGAGATGCTAAAGCTTCGTAGCGAAAAGAATATCCTAGTACTCACACATGGTCGCAGCATACGTTGTTTGATGTGTCTAGTAGAAGGACGTGAAATAAAACACATGGATGATTACGAACATAAGAACACTGGCATATATAAAGTCGTACAAAAGGGAGATACATTGAAAATAGAATTATTCAATAATGTTGATCACCTAAAAGGGATGGAGAGCTGATGGATAAAATAAAATTGATAGCGGTAAACTACCTGAATACAAAACCATTCATTTATGGACTGTTTCAATCTGGGCTTGATAAGCAGCTAGACATACAAAAGGATATTCCTGCAGTATGCGCAGAAAAGCTTATCAGCGGTGAGGTAGATATCGCATTGATCCCTGTGGGTGCTTTGCATGAATTAAAGGAGCATTTCATCGTTTCTGATTATTGTATTGGTTGTGACGGTCCTGTTCAGACGGTTTGTCTATATAGTCATATACCGATATGGGAGGTTAAGACAGTATATCTAGATACACATTCTAGGACTTCAAAAGCTTTAGCAAAAATTTTGCTAAAAGAACATTGGAACAATTCGAAGGTAGTTTATAAGCCAGTGATCAAAGCGGAAGAAATTTTGCTAGAAGAATCAGCCGCTGTATTGGCTATCGGTGATAAGACAATAGGAATGGATAAGAAATGTAGACATACCTATGATCTAGGCGATGCTTGGAAAGAAATGACTGGCCTACCATTTATATTTGCGGCCTGGGTGGCTAATAAGAAATTGGACCCGGAGTTTATAGATCAATTCAATAAAGCCCTATCTTTAGGCCTGTCTCAAATAGATGAGTTGACTTTTATCCTACCTGAAACGGATAAAAGATTTGACTTAAAAACGTATTTTGAGAAGTATATTAGCTACGACCTTGATGATAAGAAAAAGGAAGCTCTACGTTTATTCTTGTCAAAAATTGACAAAACCTCACGCCCTGAAGATGCAGTACAGCCCATATTTGCGTAATGCTTTTTTTAGCTTTTGCTTTCTAGCGATTTTTTCTTGCGGATCTGATAAAAATAGTCCTTTCGGATTGCAAGAGAATGAAATCACTTATTTTTTGGGGACGGGAGCCGAGCGTTTGTATCCTGCGTCATGCACATTAGAGAAGCAAGGTAAGAGATATAAGCTAAGCCTTAAAGGTTCAGATGAATCCGATGGCCTCATTATGACGATAAAAAACATTAAATCTTTAGGCAAGCAGACTTTGCGATTCAATAAGGAGGTAAATGTGATAGTGAATGAGAAAGAGGAGAAAGGTCTTAATATTTACGTTTCATCTGGCTGCAAGGAGAACCAAGGACAGCTTGAGATTGTTGATTGGGATACAAATAACAACACAATTACTGGGCTCTTTTCAGGACCGGTATGTACCAGAGGCATTTTTGCCCATTTACCGAGTACCGAAATTAAAGAAGGTGCCTTTTATAAATTAAAATATAATGTCAAGTAATATATCGTATGCCATTTTTGGTGGGGGATGTTTTTGGTGTACAGAAGCGGTTTTTCAAGAGTTAAACGGAGTGCTTTCTGTTGAATCTGGCTACTCGGGTGGTCACGTCGAAAATCCAACCTACGAGCAAGTATGCAGTAAGACTACTGGTCATGCAGAGGTGATTAAGATTGAGTATGACAAGTCTATCATTAGCTTTGAAAACTTGCTAGAGGTATTTTGGGCTACCCATGATCCTACCACTCCAAATCAACAGGGCAATGATAAGGGGCCTCAGTATAGGTCAGTCATTTATTATGAGAATGATGAAGAAAGAGCCATTGCCGAAAAATCCTTAGCAGACACAGACGCTTCCTCGCTATGGCCAAATCCTATCGTGACAGAAATTGGCCCGCTCATCAATTATTTTCCTGCGGAAGCCGGACATCAAAATTACTTCAAGCGCATCGGCAATCAAAATCCGTATTGCACATACGTCATTAATCCTAAAGTAGCGAAGTTTAAGGCGAAGTTTGCGGAAAAGCTGAAGTAGCAGGTAGCTTGATAACTTTACTTTAACGGTTATTTTGTGTTAG
>CALIEI010000174.1 GCA_938022165.1 uncultured Saprospiraceae bacterium
GGCGCTTTAGGCTTAAAAAGTAAATAATGTAAGCATTGTTGACCAAATTTAGCTAAATTTGGTCAATGAAAAAGCCAATTTTACTAAAAAGAGCAATTTTTGACTTGGTGATTAAGTCTATGGTTCCAAACAAGGTGGTGGTAGTACTCGGTCCTAGACGGGTAGGAAAAACGGTTTTAATAAAGCAAATAACGAACTCATTAAACTTACCTGTCTTAATATTGAATGGAGAGGACATAGATACCCGCAAGGTTCTAGAATACCGAAGCATTCAGAACTATAAAAATTTGCTAGCAGGTAAAAAGATACTCATTATTGATGAGGCACAAAAAATCCCTGAAGTAGGGCAAATACTTAAGTTAATGGTCGATGAAATAGATGGATTGAAAATACTAGTCACAGGCTCTTCAGCATTTGATCTCAACAAATATACTGGAGAACCATTAACAGGGCGAAAGAGAACGATTCAATTATTTGGACTTTCAGAATCTGAGTGGGAGCAAACTGAAGATATAATAACTAAAAAAGCAAACCTAAAACAGCGACTGGTTTTTGGCAGCTATCCTGAGCTTATCAATTTGCCTGATGTAAAAGACAAAACCAATTACTTAACTGAACTTGTAAATGCTTACTTACTAAAGGATATTCTCGAATTTGAAAACATTAAAAATTCAGATAAAATTTATGACCTTCTTAGGCTAATCGCATTTCAGGTTGGCTCAGAAGTATCAAATAATGAACTCGGAAGGCAATTAGGAGTTAGTAAAAACACTGTAGAAAAATACTTAGACCTTTTATCTAAAGTTTTCATCATTCATTCTGTTGGTGGTTTTAGCAGAAACTTGAGGAAGGAAATTGCAAAAGGTAAAAAATGGTACTTCTATGATAATGGATTAAGAAACGTTTTAATAGGAAATATGAATCCTATAGATCTTAGAAATGATATTGGAGCACTTTGGGAAAACTATATAATTTCTGAACGTTTAAAATTTCAAAATTACAATAGGCTATTAGTATACAATTACTTTTGGCGTACTTATGATCAACAAGAAATTGATTGGGTAGAAGAGAGAGAAGGTAAGCTCTATTCTTATGAGTTTAAATGGAGCTCAAAGAAGACACCAAAACCACCAAAAGCTTGGGAAAAAGCATATCCAGATTCTTCATTCAAAGTTATTAATAGTGATAATTATCATGAATGGCTTTAATCTAAGTTTGGAAAAACAAGTTCAATAATATGTGGGACGAACTCAAAAAAACGGCACTCTTAGGCACCAGTAAGCATCAGCTACCGGAGCAAGAATTGGCTTATTTGGAAAAAATGGGCTTGGACATCAGTCGTGATCCAGCACTCATCCTACTAGATGCCATCAGCATGTGGAGCAATATGAAGAAAGTAGGACTAGAGCTCAAAAAATGGGATAGCCTGCTTGAATCACCTGCTGATGCTACCACCAACAACCCTAGTCTTAAGTTAGCAGATGCTATCGCCGCACTATTTAAATACAATGGTTTTGAAGTACTGGTTCCGCAGACAGTTGGTTTGCTTAGTGAAAAAGGCATTGCTTTTCCAGCTGAACTGTACCCCTACCTCATTGAGTATTTTGAAAAGCACCCCAACACATTCAATCTCTACCGTGAGCAATTAGAAGATCGATTCTTTTGGCTTACAAAACAAAATCCTGCCTGGACAGCTTTCGAAGAAAAGATGAGCATAGAAAAGGTGGAACAAATCAAGCCAATCCAACTAAAAGCCATCGCCTTGCAACAATTGACGATCCAAGGGGGCCAAGAAGCTATCGGCTATATATATAACGAGTGGGAAAATTACAGCAAGCCACTTCAAGTTGCCTTTCTAAAAAACTGCTCTCTTCCAGCATCATCCATACTAGATAGTTTTTATCAAAAGGTAATGGATGAAAAAGATAAAGATACTTTTAGATTTGCTTTGAAATATTTTGCGGGTTCGAAAAACGACAACTATTTAGATCAGATCAAAGAATATGTTTTGAATCTGGTTTCACTCTCTCGCAAAAAAGTGAAGATAAACGAGGATGCCATCCAGGATCTCAAGTCATTCATCTTAAAAAAACATTTACCGATTTTCACATTGGAAAAGGGATATGACTTTGAACCAAAGAACTTGTTATTCAATTTCTTTTGCGTAGTACCCATTACGCTCCTTTGTGAATTATTGGAATGCACATGGCCAGATTTTCTTGGCGGACTAGATGATGCAGATGAACAGCATGATTTACTATTGTTAGGACTATGCTACAGTGCAAGTCTCCACCCTATCGACCAAGAGTTATTCTTGCAAACGATTATTTCTGGCAAGTATCCTATCCTCGAAGAAATGGATATCTTCCCTGTTTATCAAAACATGAATTCCTACCAGCTTTATAAATTATACGAAGCGCTTCTTGGTAATAAATTTTCGTTTAAGGATAATGCCATGGAGACTCTTATGTTTCATCCAGATTTTAAATGGCCCAATGAATTGGTTAAGCAAATCATGAAGGTCTTGCCTGTTCGCCTTTTGAATGCAGACGACTCAAAGCTAGATCCAAATTTCATTATGTTTAAGAATATGATCTTAAATTGCGATCCCAACATGTATTCCTATATCAACGCTGCTTTCCAAGCCAACCCTGTCTACTCTTGGAACAGCACCAAGATCATCGAAAAGCAGTTGAAGATTTTGAAGATGAGGTGGCAGATTTTGAAGGAATTATGAGTTATGAATTATGAATGCTTTGCTGGCGCTCATTTTTTTTTTTGTATTCTGCACAAAAAACTTGATTCGGCATTGAGAGTAGCGAAAACAAGCAGAGTAATGTTCCTTATTTTCATTTCTTAGCTCTAAAAATTCCATAACCGAAACTTATCCCAAAGGAGTTAAATGGCTTGCTGTACGATTGTTCAAATTCCTCTCCATCAGCTCTTCTTATTCGTACTTCGCCTTCATATACAGTATTTATACCTCTAGAATAATATAGTCCTATACTAAATGAGGTACACCCGTTTGACAAAAAATGATACTCTGCTGATATTTCTGGTACTATAGAAAAGTTTGTTTCGTCATCATAGTTTGCTGTCGAATCTACCTCATAATTTCTCAGCGGGACTTCAATAAAACCATCGCTAATAATCTCTACAGTTGGTATATATATTAAATTCAGGCTTAAGGGTATTCTCATAAAGCTATTTTCTTTCTCGAATAATGTAAATCCTTTTCCTAGCCCTACACCAACATAAGTATTAGAATAAATTTCTCTTCTACTACTTATATTATTATCTACTGCAGACCCATTAACCACTTCATTAAAATTGAGATTATTTATGCTCCCACCAAATATCAACTTGAATTGCAAATAATTACTTGTACTTATTTTAAACGGTAAGCTTAAATGAACACTAGGGCTAAACCCTGTTAAAGAATTATATTCTGGGATGATTGGATCTTTGATAAACCTCTCGTTTCCACCAAGACGCACTTCAAGTCTCGACTGTCTGTCCTTGTTACACAAATCACTACTTTCTTGCGCGAATGCAAAATTAGAAATGAAACATAGTAAGACAATACAATAGTGTAGTTTCATTTAGGTAAGGTTTTAGTTGAAGGTTAAGACATCAAATTTTGGGTATAACTCTTATTATTAGCAGTTAGTAAGGGCTCTTATGAAGTCAAATTTATTTTTATTATTTCATATTGACACTAATATTTAAAATTTTAAAGGATCTTTAACTGCATCTTAAAATCCATCGAGTATAGAAATAAATTTCAAAAACTTGTCTCCCCCTTTTACCATCCAATTTTTTTATACAGAGGGTAAGTTGGTTCTGCAGCATAACAGATATGCTAGCAATGCATTCAACATTCCAATCTCAGGTCAATTCTACATATTAATCAAGAAAGGAGAGCGCTCATACGGTGCGTGGGTAATTCGAAAATAAAAACTAAAACCTTGGACTGTATATCACAGGCGGAAGTAAAATCTCTTCTTCTTCCTTTCTTGATTTTACTTTCACTTTCTTGTTACCAGCCGCAAAATATAATTTATAGTATACCCCAGCTATGTTTCCATCGGGCGATATGGTAGTCTGATAATTATCCCCTGTAAAGACTACGTCTCCTAAATTCTTGAAAGCAAATCTTAAATTCATTCCAAATTCGCTGGCGCTTATTTGAGATTTTCTATTTTGTTTTTTCTTAAAATATGTTTTCCAACCAGCACGAAAACCTAAGGCATAATGATATTTAGCCAAGCTAAATATATCCACCCGGTACTCTACAAACTCATCTGTAAAGGTGCCATTGTATCCTCTTTGGACGATGCCCAGAAGTTTTATAAACAATTCTTGATTTCTAGTCTGGTGAAAATTATATCCTAGTCCAGCTACTAGATGTGGCGCAGCAAAGTCTAGTATATACTTATCCACAGGGCCACGATTGATCAAGTAATAGAATGTCCCACCAACTCCATAATCTACATCTAGTCGATTATTTATGCGATGATTGCCTATTATATTTAAGGTGAATACTGGAGATACTTTAGGCATCCAATTCACTTGACTACGCTCGTAATCCGAAAAACTAAAGCCAGAACCCAAATCTATTGAGAAGTGATTCTGATTTATTTTTCTATATTTTTGAGCGTACAAGTCAGATGCGTTGTAGCTAAAAAGCAAGATGGTAATACAAATCCCTATTATAAAGCGCATGGAAAGGTTAAACGGAAAGCACTGAGGAATATTTCATAAAGTATACTTTTGACTTCTTTATTATATCATCAAATATTGCTCAAGATCTTCAATTCTATATCGGACTAGCGCTGTGCAAGGGTGAGGGCTTTGCCCGAAGACCAAGCTTTTTTAGCGCAGGTCCGAGTGAATAGCGAGTCCTGAAACATAGCGACCTCTTGTTTATTTCTGCGACCCAAGGAGCAGAAATATACAAGAGGTAGGCCCCAAAAAAATATCACTAATAAAAAAAAGGGACTCCATCTTACGATCAAGTCCCTACTACGTTAAATAGTTATTATATCAATTAACCTAAAAAGGATACGCGTTTTCAGCGATCACCTTATCAGCTATTTTACGTCTTAGATTTTTTACATTCACTGGTGGATAAGCTGTGAATCGCTTCAGCCCCAATAAGAATGTTTTGATCAAGTCTCCCTCTGCAAACGATGCGATGGCGTCCGATGCATTCTTACGCACTCTATCATTGGCGTCGTTGATAAACACCTGAAGCGCTGCGTCATAAATCTCTTGATCACATTTTTTATTCTCGTAGCTGCTGAGTTTTTCTACTCTAAGCAACATCGACTCCGCATTGAAAGTATCGATCATCATATCCGAGATGTTCATCAATATCTCTTGCTCTTCCTTGAGGTTGAGCTTGCCGTCCATCTGCATTTTCACCGCAGCACCAGACACCATCAAAATGGCTTTCTTAAAATCCTTAATGGCTTTCTTTTCGTGTGCATACGCCCCCTCCATGGAGTCCATAGATGGCATACTTGCCAATTCTTTTTGCACTGCCCATGCTGGCCCTTGTAGGTCAAATGCACCCTTCATAGCGCGCTTCAAAAGCATATCGACTATGAGTAGTCTATTGATTTCGTTGGTCCCCTCATAGATACGACCGATACGAATATCTCTATATGCTCGTGCGATATTGGTCTCCTCCGAGAAGCCCATACCACCATGTACCTGCAACATTTCATCCACAGTGTAAGTCGTGATTTCAGATCCTGCTACTTTTAGTATAGAACTCTCGATGGCATATTCCTCTGCTGCAAGCAACTTTGCTTCTGCAAAAGATTTACCTTCCGCCTTTAGCATTTTTACTTTTTTCTGCATCAGATTGGACACTCTATATAGTGTACTCAAACCTGCAAATGTCTGAATACTTGCTTCAGCCAATTTATACTTGATCGCTCCAAAATTGGCGATAGACTTTCCAAACTGTACACGATCGTTTGCATACTGCACACCCTCGTTGATCACCTGCTTAGCGCCTCCTAGTGACAATGCACCCAGCTTGTATCTTCCCGCATTCAAAACATTAAATGCAATCAAGTGCCCTTTTCCGATCTCACCAAGAAGGTTGTCTTTAGGTATTTTTACATTTTCAAAAAACACTTGTCTGGTAGATGATCCCTTGATTCCAAGTTTGTCTTCTTCCGCTCCAAAGGTCATCCCTTCCGCACCACGCTCTATAATAAAACCAGTAAATTTATCTCCATCTACTTGAGCAAAAACGATGAACACGTCTGCAAAACCTGCATTGGTGATCCACATTTTTTGA
>CALIEI010000175.1 GCA_938022165.1 uncultured Saprospiraceae bacterium
ATATCCTTAAGTTGGTCTATGGCTCCAGTAGCTAAGCTAAGGATGACTGGATGGTGCGATCTGTCCCGTGCTCGTCACCAGAAGCAAAATTGAACCAGTGGAATTGAGCGTTTCGAAAATTTTGTCATAGGAATTAAAATCACAAAAGATGTGTCCTAACGCAAGGTTGAAAACCTCGACTATCCTTCTTTTTTTTATATCATCGAGGTTTTCAACCTCGATGCCTTGCACTTAGCTAAAAACATGATTTTAATTCTTGATCAGGCGTTAAATTTTAAAAACCCCTAGGTCTTTAACCCGGGCCTTTGTGAAATGCGCGATAGGGACAGAAGTGATACGCAGTAGTCTAGAGACTTAATGAAGTAGTGGCTGGCGACGGATGAGCGAATGAGCGAATACTAGTCAGCCACATACTGAATAAGTCTCTAGGCTGCTAAGTACAAACGGATGGCCCGGCCCCTGACTGAATGGTGCAAAGCAATCTTGATCCAGTGGGTCAAGATAATGAAGGAACTGCTGCAAACTTGCTGCAGAAAAACAAAAGGGGATCGCCCAAATGCTTATCTTATTAGCGTCCCACCTTAAGTTTAAAATTTCAAAACGAGAATGGATTGTGACTCAAGGGAGCTCCCAAAAACTATTTAGCATTAAGAAAACCTTTGAAAAGCCAATCAGCGATCAACTGCCTATTCTCAGCGAGAAGAAATCTATTTTGATCATGGGCATTTTTGAGATTTCCCAATTCGATATAAACGTTTTGAGATTTTGTCTCGCGCAGCATATGCAGATTTCTCTCTGATACGGTACCCGTATACGTACGACCAGGTTGATACTTTGCATACTGATCTTTGATGGTAGAATGAAGTGCTTGAGCCAGCTTCTTGCCACCTACACTTTTGGGATAATGATAAAAGAACAAATCCGTCTGAGCGGCTTTGCTTCGACTATCAATGTGAATAGCTACTAGATATTGATCGGAAACACCGTTTTTGCGATTCTTGTCATATAATGCGTTTACAACTGCGGATCGATGTCTCAATCGAGCTACTTGCTTGAGTGGCATAGTCGCCTTGGTACCCCAATATCTTTCGTCACAATCACAAGCTAAATATTTGCTATCTCGAATGCCGTCGTTGTCGTCTCTGGTCACCATATAAGCGGTAGCCCCGTGCTGGAGTAATAATCTTGCCAAACGTAATGTAACATCGTATGCATACTCATCTTCACAGATGGTTTTACCCTGATGCTCGCCCATGGCTCCTGGATCTGGCCCGCCATGACCTCCCACTAGGTAGTAAACCTTACCCGCGAGTGCAGAACTTAGGAGGGGTACATTTTGATATTTTGTACCGAATATTTTAAAATTTCGCCCAGTAACAGTACCTGTCTCGACACCATTTTTTCCTTTGCTTGCAAACTTTACGTTATCTGGATTTTTATTAGAAGCCTCCACAGTCTTAGCCATGACTAGCTGATTATCTAATCTAACTTTGCTGTCAAGGCAATTCAATTCGTGATAAGGAACCCATACGATTTTGCTATTTACAATATCGTGAATGCGCAGTCCTTCAGATTTAAGAACCTCATTATAGGTCTTGATGCGAACAGCCTTGTCCCAATCGTCTACGCCAATACTGCTGCGTATACTTTTACCATTGTAGTCATAAATATAAACTGGAATAAAGTAGTGTTGTCCTGCTTTTAAGTTAGCCTTCTTCGGTAGGCTATTTATTTTGTAAAATTGTTCTGTATTGCAAGCATAATCAGAAAGATGATATCTGGCCAATAGTTTTGAGGCGGAATCACCTGTTTTTGCCTCAACTCTTTGGAAATAAGGTATAGAGGCACACAGTGCCATGGGTACAAATAGGCACATCACTGTGCACAAAAATAGAATACGTGAACTCATCTGCTAAAGAATAAGAGACTCAAATATATTAAAATAATTTATAATATGAGTTTACATTTGAGCCACTTTTTAATCTAAGGGGCCGAATTTTTATATTTGAAAGCTGAATAAGAAACTTTATAGTAAAATTAGAGTCTTAATAGTGTAGGTAGATGTATTTTAAGGGTTTGTAGAAGAAGTTTCCAATCAATAGCTTTTGAAGGGTATCTTTGTCAAATGTAGCTTGTACAGCTATTCTAGCATTATATAAATCTTAAAAAAGGAAAAAATGGGTTTGTTTGATTTTATTAAAAATGAATTTGTAGAAGTCATTGACTGGGTGGAGAAGGATAATGAGACTATTCTATGGAAGTTTCCAGATTCGGATAAAAATATAAAGTATGGTGCACAGCTTACTGTGCGAGAGTCACAAACCGCGGTTTTTCTGGATGAGGGAAGGGTAGCAGATGTGTTTGAGCCAGGTAGGTTTGAGTTGATTACGCAAAATATTCCTATCACAACTACCTTGAGAAACTGGGATAAAGGATTTAAGTCACCATTTCTAGCTGATGTATATTTTATCAGTCTTAAGACTTTCACGAATTTGAAATGGGGGACTCCAAACCCTATTATCATGAGGGATCCTGAATTTAAGCAGGTTAGAATCAAGGCGCATGGCACCTATTTCGTTCGTGTAGCAGATGTAAAGAAATTTATGTTAGAGTATGCCGGAACAAATAAAACAGTTAGGGTTTCTGGATTAGAGGAATCTCTTAGAAATATTGTTTCGCAGCATTTTGCAGAAGCGTTAGCCGAGGCTAAAATATCTGTATTGGATATGGCTGCAAATTATACAGAGCTAGGAGAAAAGATAGTACCTATCCTGCAGAAGGAATTTGAGCCATTTGGTTTAGAGCTGACTAAATTTCAAATAGCGAGTACTACTTTGCCTAATGAGGTACTAGAATTCTACGATAAAATGACTAACGTCAATATGGTTGATGATATGGCGAAGTTTCAGCAATTCCAGCAAGCTAATGCTATCGAAAAAGCTGCGGAGAATCCTGGAGGAGGAGCAGGTGAAGGTATAGGAATGGGTATGGGCTTTGGTATGGCTAATATGATGATGAATCAGCAAGGACAAGGGCAAAATGCTGATAGTGCTAAGCCACAAACTAAAGAAGAGATTATGTCTACTTTGAAAGAGCTTGGCAAATTGATGAAGAGTGGTATCTTAACGCAAGAAGAGTTTGATGCTAAGAAGAAAGAACTGCTAAGCAGACTCTAAAATCAACGTGAAAATAAGGTAGTACGCAATCTAAAATGCAGGATCATCTAGAACCCAAAAATATTTCAAATGCGGTGCATTTGCCGTGTCCTTCTTGCGGTAATCAACTACAGTATAAAGCTGAGATTAAGCAAATATCCTGCGGTCATTGCGGATATGGAGAAGAGATCAATAGTGCAAATGATCAAGTGGTGGAAACTGCCTTGCAAGGCGATTTAAGCCAAGCAAAGCATTTTGAACCGGAGGAAGTCAACAAAAAAATCTTTGATTGCCAGAATTGTGCTGCAAAGTTTATGGTTGAAAGTGATCAGCTCAGAATTACTTGTGGTTTTTGTGGATCAGATAATGTAAATGTTGATGCTTTTGAACATCAGTTTATCAAACCTGTAGGTATTATTCCATTTTATGTTTCCAAAGAGATGGCTAATCAGAAGTTTCAACGGTGGATCAAGGAAGGCGCTTTTCATCCCAATAAGTTGAAAAAATTGAGTAGAGTGGAAGGTTTGCATGGTATGTATATTCCATTCTGGACATACGATGCAAAAACGCAATCTACATGGGAAGGGCAAGCTGGATACTACACCCAAAACAATATCCCAATCCCAAGCTCAAATGGGAGGATAAGCAATCAAAGAGTACCTAATATAAGATGGCAACGAAAGTCTGGAAATTTGAACCACTTTTTTGATGATGTCTTGGTAGTGGCGTCTAAAAAAATTGACCAATCTGATGTAAATAAAATGCCTTTCAAATTGGAGGAGGTAGTCAATTATGATCCTCGTCTTATCATGGGATGGGAGTCTGAAATATATCATATAGAATTGGATGACGGTTACAGTATAGCTGAGACTATTATGGATCATAAGCTACGCAATATGTGTTCGGCGCAATTGGGCGGAGATACACAACGGAATCTGCATGTGTCAAGCAAAAAATTTGCCCAAACCTATAAGCATATTGTATTGCCATTTTGGATATGCTCTTATACCTATCAAAATAAGATTTATAGATTTTTGATAAACGGCCAGACTGGTCGAGTCCAAGGAAAAAAACCAATAAGTTGGTTTAAGGTGGCTCTATTAATCTTGCTGATAATCCTTATTTTTGTTGGTATATGGTATCTTCGCGAAAGCGGAATGCTACGCGGCAAATTTTAATATTTCACCAATATGATTCAAGTTTTTGTTACTGGAGGTACTTTTGATAAAGAATACAATTTTATCACAGGTGAACTCTATTTTAAAGAAACCCATCTTAACGAAATGTTTGAAAGAGGTAGGTGTACTTTGGATATACAAGTACGTACTCTGATGATGGTAGACAGCTTGGAGATGACGGATGAGGATAGAGATATGATTGTCCACAATTGCCGAAAGTCAAAGTTTGATAAAATAATAATTACTCACGGCACAGATACTATAGCTCAAACTGCAGAGACCATTGCAAACGCAAATCTTACTGATAAGACTATTGTATTGACAGGAGCAATGATTCCATATGCATTTGGTACCTCCTCCGATGGATTTTTTAATTTAGGCTCCTCATTGGCATTTGCGCAGGTGTTGGATGCTGGGGTGTATGTATGCATGAATGGCAGGTACTTTGATTGGAATGCTGTTAAGAAAAATAAGAAAACAGGCTTTTTTGAAGAAAAACCATTACTCTAATGACATATTTAGGCCTCTTATTCGAAATAATTTTCCTTCTAGCAGGAATCTATCTATACCTTTTCTCAAGAGGGGCAATAGAGACTAAAGGTAGTTCTGCATTTCTAGCAGAGAATAAAACACTAATTCGCTTTGCTTCATTGGCTCTTATTGCTATAATGCTGATAAATATTGGCTTACATATCAGTGATATCTTGTCTTAATTGATATGATTTATCCAAAATCACCCTTATTTTGTAAGTAAAGAAGACCATATTTGTTAGCTTTGTTGAAAGCAAATACTAATGAAATTACTGGCTATGCGTACTCTTTATTTTCTTTTGTTTATTACTTTAAGTATTCTACCACAATTTTCTGTTGCTCAAACGGCTAAGGGATTTTATAATCCAGATAGAGTGGCAGAGATTAGGCTTAATTTCAAAGTGGATAATTGGGCAGAGGAGTTAGATTCTTTGCGTGTATATGGCGATGACTTGCTTTTAGGCCAAGCTAAGGTTGATGGGAAAAGCTATAAAAATGTAGGCGTCAGATACAGAGGATATAAATCCTTTCAATCTGGATCAAAGCGAAATGCTTTGCACATAAAGTTAAATTTTATAGATCGAAGCCAAAATCACCAAGGATATAAAACAATCAAACTTTCTAATGCGCTCAGAGATCCAAGTATGGTAAGGGAAGTGCTCGGTTTTGAAATTGCTAGAAAGTATATGCATGCTCCAGAAGCCAACTTGGTGAAAGTTTATGTCAATGATCAATACTATGGTTTGTTTGTAAATATAGAAAGCATTAGTGATCAATTTTTAGAAAAACATTTCGGTTCAAGTGATAATACTTTCTTTGCTTGTAATCATAAGAACGATGAGTCTGATAACAAAAAAGGGTGTTTGAAAAATACTTTTGCTAATCTTGAATACCAAGATGATGTCTCGTGTTACTTTTCAGATTTTGAACTAAAATCTGATTATGGTTGGGATGATCTAACTCAATTGACGGAGGTATTGAGTAAAACTCCAGAAAAGGTTGAAGAAATAGTCAATGTAGATCAAGTCCTTTGGATGCTTGCTTTCAATAATGTGCTAGTCAATCTTAGTTCTTACAGTGGAGATAAATCACAAAATTATTATCTATACAAAGATGATCAAGGTCATTTCAATACTATCATTTGGGATCTGAATTTAAACTTTGGCTCTTACAAGAACATTGGAGGAGGTTCTGATTTAGATTTGGCAGGATTACAGACCTTAGATCCTTTATTGCATGAAAATAATTCTGCTAAACCATTGATATCAGCCTTGCTGTCAGATCCTACCAATAAAATGATCTACCTTTCGCATGTTCGTACTATTTTGAATGAGAACTTTCGAAAAGGGCAGTACTTAGAACGAGCAAAAGAATTACAAAAATTGGCTAAATCGGCTTTCGTTCAAGACAAGAATAAATACTATGAAGAAGCAGATTTTGAAAATAGTCTTGTATCGACCGTTGGTAAAAAAAGTAAAATCCCTGGATTGCAAGAATTGATGGAAAAGCGTGCATCCTTTTTGAAAAAACATCCTGCATTGGCAATTCTTCCTGTAGAAGTTAGTCAAGTTACTGTAGAGAGTAGAAATGATAATGGAAATAAAATTGAAGATTTTAAGATAACGGCAAGAGTTGAAAAATTTGCCAAGAAGGTAACCCTGATGTATAAGTATTCAGGCGAAACAGTATTTCGATCTGCTCAGATGATGGATGACGGAAAGCATAATGATGGCAAATCTGGTGATAATGTTTTTGGAGTAACAGTTAAACCTTTAAACGATGCAAAAGATGTAGAATATTATATCGTTGCGGAGAATAAGGGAGCAATAACTTTTTCACCTTCAGACTATCTATTTAATCTATATAAAGCTTCTTTAACTGATCTTAATCATTAAAATAGTCTAAGCGCGTAATTATTTTATGCAAAAACAATCGTATTTACCTTCAATTTTAATAGTAGTACTCCTACTAGGGTTTTCATCTATATCTTCTGCGCAAGACCTCTATGACCTTTATACTGTTAAAGAAGTACGCATTGAATTTAAGCAAGACAACTGGGATGAAATACTTGCAAGATTCAAAGACCAAGGCCAAAAAAAAAGGGTTACTGCTACACTAAAGATTGATGGTATTACCTACGATAGTGTAGGAGTTAGATATAAGGGCAATAGTTCCTACTATAGTGTAAAGCGTGGTGGGTCTCCAAAATTGCCCTTTAATATTAAGCTGAACCATAAAATTAAAGGCCAAAAACTTCCTGGCAAATACAATACGCTAAAGCTTTCAAACGTATTTCGAGACCCTAGTTTCATTAGAGAAACATTGGCCTATGAAGTAGCGCGTAATTATATGCATGCCTCGAAATGTAACTATGCTAGGTTATATGTCAATGGTGTATATATGGGTTTGTACAATAGTGTCGAATCAGTAGATAAGGCATTCTTAGATCATCATTTTGGTACTAGAAAAGGAGAGCTAATCAAATGTGATCCTCTAGATATAAAACAAGCCATAAGCAATGACTCAAGATCTAAAAAATGTCTTCCTGGAGATTTTGCGGCACTCATGTACCAAGGTAAAGATTCTTTGTGCTATCAAAACAATTATGAATTGAAAAGTGATAATACTTGGAAGCCACTAATCACATTAACTGATAACCTAGTCAATAATACTGAGGACATACATCAGATGTTGGACGTAGATGAATGTTTATGGATGTTAGCGTTTAATAATGTCTTGGTAAACCTAGATAGTTATTCAGGTAAACTGTCTCATAACTATTACTTGTATCAAGATACGCTGGGCGTATTTCACCCAATCGTATGGGATATGAATATGGCATTTGGTGGCTTCAGATATAGTGGGTCATCGAATAAGCCCATGGCTAATGAAGAGCTTATTGACATGAGTTTGTTTCTTCATTATAAAAACGATAAAAGACCACTAATAAGTAAGCTGCTTTCTATTGGTTTATATCGAAAGATGTATCTAGCTCATTTAAAAACTATCCTTAAGGAGCAGTTCGAAAGCGGCAAGTATAAAAGCAGGGCACAACAAATACAGAGCAGTATTGATTTTTATGTAAAGTCTGATGAAAACAAGTTGTACGATTATGATTTGTTTAAAAAGAACATAAATGAATCTGTTTCGGTAGGAAAGCAGTCAATTATAGGTATTGCTGAGCTGATGGATTCTAGAAGTAAAAAGTTGTTGGAGCATCCATTGATGCTAAAAGAAGATCCTACTATCACTATGGTGAATCATAGAAGCCCAACGGATAGTACAATCCTAGTTACAGCGAGAGTTGAAAATGCCGAAAGCGTGTATCTATTCCATAAAAAGTTGGATGCCGGAATTACCAATAAAGTCCTTATGAACGATACAGGAAAGAAAGGAGATGTTACTGCCGGAGACTCAACGTATACCTTAGAGCTTCCAAAGGAAGAAGTGAAATTCTATTTTATGGTCGCAGAAGGGGAGAAAACGGCAACGGTTTTTCCAACTAAAGGAAGTTTTGAAATGAAAGAAGTCAGGTAGAGATCAATCCCAATTAATACCTTTATTTGTAAATTTCAATGAATATTCCTTGCAATTAGGACACTTGTACTTAGCCTTTCGGATATGTGCACCTTCCCATTCCACAACTGCTTGGTTGATATCTTCATTGACTTCTGTAGATAAAGATTCATCATCATGATAAAACTGAATTGGGGTTTTGTGAATTTTACATTTGGCGTTTTCATTATTCATATCTGCCAATTGAAGCTTGTCACAAGCTTCACAAAATGCAGGCATCATTGATCCCCGTGTGAAATCAAACCCATAGCCAATACTTAGATTGTCTTGTTTGTAATTGCAGTTTTTGCAGAATGATTTAATCATTTCTCCCATTTGAGTACTTGTTTTGTATGATTTAAGTCAATATAGAAACTAAGCGAATATCCTTAGGGTTATTATTTATATATTGTTCAATCCTCAATAAATAATCGCTTTTAATAGAAACTTGAGTCCACTCCGAAAAGTCACGAAAGCACAAAATGACTCTTTTGGCGATATTTTTCATTTTCTCAATCCACTGATGCTCAGGCATCACTGAATTTCGAAAATAAAAAATCTCATCCAAAATAGCCTATTTTTTGCAATCCGCTACTTTCCGGAGTGGACTCAAA
>CALIEI010000176.1 GCA_938022165.1 uncultured Saprospiraceae bacterium
TATGCCAAACCAATTATTGCAAGGAAAGAAAGGAATCATCTTTGGAGCGCTAGACAATAAATCTATCGCCTGGAAAATAGCAGAACGCTGTGTGGAAGAAGGAGCACAAATCGTGTTGACCAATGCACCAGTTGCACTACGTATGGGTGAATTGCAAAAGCTAGGTGAAAAACTAAATGCACCTGTAATCGGATGTGATGCCACCAGTGTAGAAGATATAGAATCACTGATCGATCAATCTGTAGAGCACTTTGGAGGACCAATGGATTTTGTATTGCACTCTATCGGGATGTCTCTAAATGTACGTAAGAAAAAACCATACACTGGAAGCAAGTACGAATGGATGCAGAAGACATTTGACATCTCTGCAATTTCGTTTCACAAGATCATGCAATCTCTATATAACAAGGAAGCTATGAATGAATGGGGTTCTATCTTGGGGCTTAGCTACATTGCTGCACAAAGAATTTTTCCTGATTATGGAGAGATGGCAGAATCAAAATCCCTGTTGGAATCTTTTGCGCGTAGTTTTGGCTATCACTATGGAAATGCCAAAAAGGTGCGTGTCAATACCATCTCTCAGTCTCCAACCATCACGACTGCTGGAAGTGGCGTAAAGGGTTTTGATCAATTTTTTAGCTACGCTGACAAAATGAGTCCACTAGGAAATGCATCTGCTGAAGCTTGTGCGGATTATTCTGTTTTTATGTTTTCAGATTTGAGTAGAATGATCACCATGCAAAATCTATATCACGATGGCGGATTTAGTGCTATGGGAATGAATCCTGCATTGCTAGATCAAGTATAGTCATTAGGTACTTAATAATATTGGGTATTGTAAGCTAAAGTTCAAAACTGATTATTTGGTAGGTAACTTTGCCAAATTGGACTTACATTAGTGTTATAATGACAAATAACTAGGAGAACGATAACACAATATGCATTTGATAAATACTTCATTGAATACGATAATTTAAAAATTATAACAGATTGCATCCTATGAAAAATTTACTCCTCAGCACTTTACTTGTACTTTTCTCAAATCTATTAGTAGCTCAAGTACAGCAAGCCAATTTATTGGGCCAATGGTTTGACGACAGCTTAGTTGGTTCCGCTTTTTTTGACAATGCATATAATGAAATCTGGGGCATAGCAGTCAACGGCAGAGAATTCGCCGTGATTGGCACTACAGCAGGTACACACTTTATAGATGTAACGGATCCTACCAATCCGACTCAAGTGCAATTTGTAGAAGGGGCAGTTACTGGTCCATCTATAATCCATAGAGATTATCATGATGATGGATGCTTTCTATATGCTGTAGCTGATGAACCGGGAAGTATAAATGCTCCAAATAAAAGTACGCTGCAAATTATTGATATCAGGAATCTTCCAAATTCAATTGAAGTAGTATATGATTCTGATGAACTCATATTTAGAGCGCACAATATCTTCATTGATGAAGCGAATAGTGTCCTATATGCTTGTATCGCCAATGGCACCGCAAATCCTGGTTTTTCTGCTATGCGGGTATTTGATATTTCGGATCCAAGAAATCCAGCTTTCCTGGCAATACATGATCAAATAGATGGATTGCCAATTCAACAAGTTCATGATGGGTATTTTATAGACAATATAGGTTATCTAAATCTTGGTCCGGGTGCATTTGCCATTGCAGATTTTAGCGATCCTGTAAACCCTGTCTTAATGGGAACATTAAACAACTATCCAGACCAAGGATATAATCATAGTGGTTGGTTGAGTCAAGATGGGTCATACTATTACTTAGCGGATGAGACACACGGACTAAGAATAAAAGTATTAGATGTAAGTGATCCTTCAGATATAGAAGTTGTGAACTTTTTAGACGCTGGAAATCCATCCCCTACCAGTATACCACACAATCTACTAGTAGCTTGCGACTACTTATATGTATCTTACTATTATGACGGTTTGCAAGTGTACGACATCTCTGACCCAGCTAATCCAGTCAGAATATTTGAGTTTGACACTTCTAATGAACCAGACGATGACAATTTCAAAGGAGCTTGGGGAGTTTACCCGTTTTTACCCTCAGGTAATATCTTAGTATCGGATATGCAAGAGGGACTTTTCGTTTTTGAAGCTATCGATCAAGGCGCATGTGATCAACGCCGTCAAGTATGTGAAGGGATTACTATCAGTACAACGGAAATAGATAGAAGTGGTAATTTTTCTATCACACCAAATCCAGCACAGGATTACATAAGCATCAGTTTAGAAAACAGCCTAACTGAAAATGTTGAAGTCAGGCTAAGCGATATCACAGGTAGAGTAATCTCTGCTAATACGATGGCTGGCTTAGTGGACAATATGCATATTGACCTTCCATCTGGTATCGCTAGTGGAGTGTACTTGATCACTATACAATCGGAGGCTGGCCTATTTTCTCAAAAATTAGTGGTCGAATAAAGGAATATTTACTTCAGTACAACAAACCAATTCCTCTGAAAAAGTATCTTTGAGCAAAAAATTGCTCTTAGATATCAAAGGAATAGTTTTAACATTTTTCTTTCTATGTGGATGTTTTGGGTCTTTTGTCTTTGGACAGGAGCCAACCACACAGCCTAGCACGCAAGCTACTACCCAGCCTAGTACTCAAGCAACTACGCAGCCGACTACACAACCTATAGATTCAGTTGGTTTGACTATTGACTCTACTGGAGTTTCTGCAGATAGTACTCGAATAGGTAGAAAACCACCCCCAAAGAAAAAGCTCCCCGTTCCAGAAATAGTGTTGGGCGATGAAGTTTACTATTTCCACATCGACCAACCCAAAGAAGTATTTGAGTTTGTAGACACGACTATCCACTCTGCCTTTTTTCAATACGATCATGCTCGAACGGGTCAATATGATTACGCTACCCTAGGCGCTATAGGTGGTCCCTTGCAATCATTACATTATCGATGGGAAGATAAGTACGGGACACGAATCGGAATAGACGAGGTATTCAAACCTTATATTCTTGACGAAAGCGACATAGTTTTTTATACGGATAGCAAAGCATTTACCAATGTCTATTACTCACAAGGGGTTGAACAAAACGATCATAGATTTAGAGGAGACTTTGGCCGAAGTTTTGACAATGGTATCAAATTTTCCATACGACATGACCGATTAATTCACTCGCTCAACAATCCAGATCTTACTTTAAATACCAATGCCTTTGTGGCTTTCCCCTCTGCAAAAAATACAAGTCTATTGACTGGTCTTGCCTTTCAAAAAGAAGGGAGTAAGTATCAAGGATTCCTCACTTATGCACACAATGAAGTCAATCAAATCTATAATGGAGGCTTACTCACCAATGATACCATCATTCCTATTGAGACCATCGATGCAAACATTGAGAATGCCGCTTCTTTTGACGTGGGTATAGCGATACCTGTAAATTTGCAAAATGATAACGCCACGCTTCGGTATAGATTTAGAAACTTAGCTTACGAACAATACTTAACGCTAGCTGGCCAAAAAGACAGTACTTCTACTAGCGGTAGAATATTTAATCTCAATCACAAAATAAAATATGTAGACGATCTCTACAGATTTGCCGATACTCGTTTTAATGACGACTACTACCAAAATTTAGCCACCGATGATCGAGGAATAAGAGTAGCCTACCAACAAAGAATAACAGAAAACTATATAGGCCTTAGTACCTTAAAAACAGAAAAGGGAAAAGTTGTTCCTTCTGTACTAGGCGATATTAGATTAGGCCTGAGACATCAATTTGCCCTTATTGATGGTGAAGGCTTTGAAAGTAGAACCAACAATCTTTTTGCGGAAGGTTCTTGGAAGGTCACCCCTTTCAAAGCACTTACTGCAAATGTGTTTGGTCAAATTGGCCTACTCGAAAATATTGGAGATTTCAGACTAGACGCATCCGCTAGTTTATCACTCAATCAGTGGGGCATACTCAAAGGGAGACTTAGACAACAACGATTTAGTCCAAGTATTTTTGAACAAAGAAACTTTGTCACACAAATAGAAGTCTGGAACAATGAATTCAACAAATCTTTCAACTCAGAGCTTGGCTTCTCCTATCAACTTCCTCGTTTTGAATTTGAAGCAGGCTTGTCTTTCTTCTTACTTGATAATCATATTTATTATGACACACAGTTTGTCCCTTTGCAAAGATCTGGAGCCATCAATTTATTACAAATTCATCTGAAGAAAAATTTCAATTGGAAGATCTTGCATCTAGAGAATCTCGTCATGCTGCAAACAAGTACAGATAATGACGTGATCAAACTTCCTAATTGGTGGTCGAGGCACAGTCTTTATATTCAACGTAGAATATTTAGAAATGACGTGATGCTTGCACGCTTTGGTTTAGACTTGAGACTGAGTGACTCGTACTTTGCAAACAACTTTAATCCTGCACTTGGCCAATTTTATGTGCAATCAGAAAGAGAAGTTGCACTGTACCCATCCGTAGATGCGCACTTTGGTTTCGTGATCGATAAGTTTAGAGTATTCGTCAAAATGGAAAACTTAACTTCTGTGATCACTGATGACATTTTTTACCAAATACCTTTTTACCCGCAAAAAGAATTGGCTTTTCGCTTCGGCATCAGTTGGCGATTTTTAGATCGGCACAATATCGAAGAAGGCAACAATAATCAGAATAATAGGGGCAACAATCCTACCTCAAGACCTTCTACTGGAGGTGGTAGGCCGAGATTTTAAGTAGGGGAATAATTTTAAACAAATTGGCTTTACACATACTGTTTGATAATCACTATTGCCTTTTCTGAAAAAAATCAATACGATGGATTCATTATAAATAAGAGCTAAATCTAAAACCGGCAGTTGCACAGTCACCCCAAGAGATAGCGGCGTCAGCGGTTTTAATGACGACTTGAAATACAATTATTTTCTAGTCCACTGGAGTATAAAATAGCAGAACATTAAAACGCTACCACTAAACATAGAGGAAATTAGGAAAGCAGCCGATATCTAACTTGAGCAGCCAATCATGGATAACATACGTTAGGTAAACTTGAAAAGCTAGGAATAAAAGCGTGACCTTGCAAGCTGCCTAGACTTTTGTTTCTTTGTGGCAATGACAAAGAAAGAGCAAGAAAAGTCACCAGCCAACTATAATTTTAGTACACAACTCAAATTCGAGCATTAACCCGATTGCAAGCATTATTTCAAAATAAATTTTACTTTCGACTTACTAATGGGCTTTTGTATTATACTCTAACAAGAGGATAGTTACTTCAAATAGTTTTAGTGAATTACTTTAACAAGCAGTGAGCAAAAACAAAAAAAGCTCCTCATTAAAAATCATGAGGAGCTTTTATATTTTTAATATCCAAAGTAAACCTACAACTCAAAGTTATGCGATAAGCTACTATCTTCCTTATCATAAAAATTATTGATAATTGTAGCCACCTCTTCTGGAGTATCTACCACCGGAATCAAATCCATATCATCAGGACTAATATTATGCGCTTGTTCAAGCATCACATTTTTTATCCAGTCCTTCATGCCACCCCAAAATTCGGACCCCATCAGAATAACGGGAACCTTAGTTATTTTTTTAGTTTGGATCAGTGTAAGCACCTCAAACAATTCATCCATAGTACCAAACCCACCAGGAAGTACCACAAATGCCTGCGCATACTTTACAAACATTACTTTTCTAATAAAAAAGTATCTATGATCCAGATTGTAAGAAGGATGTATATATGCATTATGACTTTGCTCAAAGGGCAAATCGATATTTAGACCTACAGAGATACCTTGCGAATCATGGGCACCTTTATTACCTGCTTCCATGATACCAGGACCACCACCAGTGATCACACCATATCCTTCCTCCACCATACGCTTGGCAACATCTACTGCCATTTGATAGTAAGGATGATCCGGCTTCGTTCTTGCTGATCCAAAAATAGAGATACAAGGTCCGATTTTATTCATCGTCTCAAAAGAGTCCACAAATTCAGCGATCACCTTGAACATCGTCCAAGCATTTTCCCCCTTGATCTTTGTCCACTGCTTCATACGCTTACCATGCTCCTTGCTATCCACTATCTTCTCTATATCTTCAAATTCTTCTTCCGTATTTTTCATCTTGAATATTTTATATTTTACACAAATGTACTAAAACAGATGGAATCAAAATCCCACATCTACATTACTTTAACTCAGTAACCACTAAATTAAACCGCTGATAATCAATAACGCAGCTAAATGACCTATTTTCACTTAAATGGCTACAAAAATGCAAAAAGCCTGCTCGAACAAGCAGGCTTTTTGGATACCTATTTATTTTAAAATTTCAACGAACCTTATCCTGGCTGTTGGTATTTTTCAAATTCCTTACTAATGAAAGAGTGCAAATCATCTACATCCTTAAACTTGCTGAATATGTCAGCCAGTTTAGATTTATCCTTGCTACTAGAGGCAACCACAAAACTCAAGATGTCTTCTTTCGTGATGTTCTCTTGACTCAAGATGATCAATCGCTCTACTACATTTCTAAGCTCCCTGATATTTCCAGACCAACTCACATCTTGCAATGCGCTTATCGCATCTGCGTCTATCTGCTTAGGCGTTATACCATATTCTTTGCAGATCATATTGTTGAAGTGATTTACTAGCAGTGGAATATCATCTTTACGATCATCCAATGGCGGCACATGCACTAGTATCACAGCGAGTCTGTAGTAAAGATCCTCTCTAAAAGCACCCTTACGGATCTCTGCTTGCAGGTCCTTATTGGTTGCAGCGATCACCCTTACATCTACGTGTATTTCTTTATCACCACCTACTCTCGTGATTCTACTTTCTTGCAATGCACGAAGCACTTTAGCCTGCGCCGAAGCACTCATATCACCGATCTCATCTAAGAAGATAGTACCACCGTGTGCCAATTCAAACTTTCCTATCTTTTGCTTATACGCACCCGTAAAAGATCCTTTTTCGTGACCAAAAAGCTCACTTTCTATCAACTCACTAGGTATCGCTGCACAGTTCACTTCGATGATTGGCGAATCCTTACGTGCACTCTTATCGTGCATCCATCGAGCCACTAGTTCCTTACCCGTACCATTGTTACCTGTGATCAACACTCTTGCATCAGTCGGCCCTACTCTATCTATGGTCTTTTTGATTTCCATGATCGGAGCAGATTCCCCTATGATAACCGGAGTCTTCGTTTTGCTTACTTTTTTCTTGAGCACTTTGGTTTCTGTCACCAAGGCAGATTTGTCCATTGCATTTCTGACCGTGATCAGAAGACGATTCAAATCTGGCGGCTTAGAGATAAAATCAAAGGCGCCCACCTTCACTGCTTCTACCGCAGTATCTATATTGGCGTGACCAGAGATCATGATAACCGGTGTGTCAGGTGCGAGAAGTTGTACACGCTCAAGCGCTTCCATCCCGTCCATTTTCGGCATCTTGATATCCATGATGAGGACATCATATTTATGCTTCTTTAGCTTAACTAGACAGTCCAATCCATCCGCAGCTTCATTCACTTCATACTTTTCAAACTCAAGTATTTCGCGAAGCGTCTTACGGATACTACTTTCATCATCTACTATTAAAATTCTTGCCATTGAGATATTTGTGTTAAAAAGGATTATAAAGCGTCATAGTCTAAATTAGCATATTTTGCAACAAATACAGCCATTTCAGCCTAAAACATGTTCAGTTAAGTCTTGGATACTCTATATAATAGTTACGACACCTAGCCATATCAAGTTGCATCTCAGCCTGATATATTCAAATTTTTCATATGTATTATGGGTCATCCCGTGCCTTTCGGCATCGGGACCACGTCGTCCGTTATTATCCCCATAGCCATCGCCCCCAGCCAAATATGGGGATACCACTTCCACCGTTTGCCTCTACGCACTCCGTTTGTCGAGCTTGGACGCCTTCGGCGAGTCGCGAAATAAGTGAAAAATGGAAAGTGGAGAGTGGAAAGCGCATTGCTGACATGTTCGTTTACTTTTGAACCTAGACTTGTACACTCGAGATTGGCTTATATGACTCTTATATGCTTCTTATATGGCTTATATGGTTAACCGAATCAGCTTAGCTTTGAGAAAATGCAGCTTTTACTTGTTCATTAAACCACCTCAGGTACCTAAGACTGCTCTAACATACTCAAGTCACCTTAGTCTTTCTTAGGTGACTTGTACTCGATAGTAATGCTTAGGTTTCTAAGGTGGTTAACTGAATCAGCTTAGCCTCTAATAAAATGTATCCCTTACTTGTTCTTTTACCACCGCAGCTTGTCAGACCGAATTGGGCTGGTAACTGTAGACATCTCTTACTTGCACGAGCTTGTCCAACTCATAGAGGTGGGGCACCGTAGTTTTTTCTGCAGTGTCTCGCACTCGTGAGAGATGCTTCAGTGCCTTCGGTGGTTAACCGAATGAGCTTTGCCTCAAAAAAAATGCAGCTCTAACTTGTTCTTTTACCACCGCAGATACCTAAGACTGCTCTAACATGCTCAAGACACCTTAGTTCTTTCTTAGATGACTTGTACTCGATAGGGATGCTTAGGTTTCTAAAGTGGTTAACCGAATCAGCTTTGCTAAATAAACGAATTAACAAATTAACGAATCAACAAAAGCAAGGCACAGTGCGAAGCCAATCAAAAAACTAATTCCCCAACTCCTTCACCGCCAACCAAGCCATCATACCGATGCTCGTACGCAAAGCCTCTTCATCGATATCGAAAGTACTAGAATGTAATGGAGAAGCTATACCCTTAGACTTATTAGCAACACCTAATCGATAAAAACAGCCAGGCATTTTTTGAGAGTAGTATGCGAAATCCTCAGCCGTCATTCTGATAGGTAGATCAACTACATTTCTCTTCCCTAAATAATCAATTGCAAAATCTTTTACCCGGCCCGTCAGTTTAGGTTCATTGATCAATGAAGGGTAGCCTTTTACTATGTTGAAGTCGCATTTGCCGCCCATCGACTTGGCCATAGACTCGGCCATCGTTTTCATTTTTTTATGCGCTGCACTACGCCACTTTTCATCCATCGCACGAAAAGTCCCAAACAGCTTAACTTCATGGGGAATGATATTCGTAGCGCCGCCAGTAGAATTTATCTTCCCAAAGGTCAGTACAGTTGGGCTAGTTGGATTTGCATGTCTACTGATCACTTGTTGCAATGCAGTGATGATATGTGAAGTGATCAAAATCGGATCAATACAAGTATGCGGCAATGCACCATGCCCACCTTTACCAGTAATGGTAACATAAAGCTCATCAGCAGAAGCCATGTACTGACCAGGCCTGAGTCCAATCTTTCCAGCCGGCAATGGAGGATGTACATGTTGCCCGATGATACTTACAGGCTTTGGATTTCGCAGTACACCTTCTTTGATGAGGATAGATGCCCCTCCAGGAAATTGCTCCTCTGCTGGTTGAAAAATCAGCTTTAGCGTTCCACCAAATTGATCTCTTAATTTGTGCAAAATTTTCGCAGCGCCGAGAAGCGATGCGGTGTGCACATCATGACCACAGGCATGCATGACACCTTTATTTTTTGATTTGTAAGGAACCTTATTGGCTTCTAAAATCGGCAAGGCATCGATATCTGCTCTGAGAGCGATTACCTTTTTGCTTGTTTTTTTCCCTTGTATATAAGCAACTACTCCATTATCTGCCCAGCCCGTCTCATGTTTGATACCGTAAGACTTGAGTTGCTTTGCGATATATTTTCCCGTCTCTTTTTCTTGATAACTTAATTCAGGATACTGATGTAGATGCCTACGAATTTTTCTGACTTCGCTAAAATTCTTATCGGCAAATTCTTTTATGCTATACTGCAACTTCATCTGGCAAGAGTTTGTGTATTATTTTTGGTACTTGAAATCTAGGTCCATGCTGCTTTTCGTAATGTGCACATCTCGCTATAAATTCCGCTTTCCCATAATCGCTAATGTATTGAATAGCGCCTCCTTTGAAGGCCGGAAAACCCCAGCCATAAATACTTCCAAGATTGGCTTCCGGTATGGATTTTACAACGCCTTCGTGGATACACCAGAGTGCTTCAAGCACCTGTACGATGAGCAATCGTTCCTTAGGTTCATTAAAATCAAAAACGACTTGAGTAATTGGAAAAACAGATTCCATATCCACCCATAAGCGCTCTCGTTCTGCACCATCTTCTGCATACTCATAAAAACCTCTTTTCGCAGGACGACCAGGCCGATCCGCTTCATCTAACATCTTCTTGATGGCACTTACGGCTGGATGTGCTATGTACTTAGGTCCATAATGTTTCGCAGCTTGTTCTTCGTATTTCAACACAAGGTTTAGGCTAAGCGAATCTGCTAATGCTAATGGAGACCTTGTCATCCCTGCTTGCTTACCGAGGTTCTCAATAGAAGCCGCCGAAAATCCTTCTTGGAGCATTTGTATTCCTTCGAGGATATAGGTATTCTGAACCCTTGCCGCAAAAAATCCCCAATTGTCTTTTACTAAAACTGGAATTTTTTTGATTTGCTTTACAAAGTCAAAAGCTTTTGCCACAGTTTCATCTGATGTTTCTCTTCCTCTTACTATTTCACATAGATGTATCTTCTCTACAGGACTAAAAAAGTGTAAGCCAATATAATTTTTAGGTAACTTGAATACTTCTCCCAAATCTGAAATCGGAATAGACACCGTATTAGTACCTAAGAAAGAATATTCATCTACATAAGGATCTGCTTCTTTGGCTACTTTAATTTTTAGATTCTTGTTTTCAAAAACAGCCTCGACAATTAGATCGCATTTTGCAAACAATTCGATTTTTTCAGTAGCTACAAAATTTGCTTTAGCCTTTTCTGCTAAGGCAGCAGATATTCGACTATTGGCTACCATCTCATCTAGATTGGCGTGAACTACTTCTTTTCCTTTTTGTGCCACTGCCTCAGAGA
>CALIEI010000177.1 GCA_938022165.1 uncultured Saprospiraceae bacterium
CTTCGCAAAGCTGTCCTCAGGAAAATAGTACCGCAAACATTCATAGATAAACACACAAGCAAAGGGCGCAGACACAAAAAACATCCACTCCTCAATAGGCAACTTTAAGACTCTTGTCTCTAACGTGTAATCATGCGAAAATCCCCATACCCCTACTGCTGTGTAAATGAAATCCCATAGAATAAAAAGTAGCCCGATGGAAAGTATAGCCGGTACCAGAAACTTCCATTTCTTATAATATGCTACTCTTCGATCAAAACTCAAGGCTATTATTGGTAAGAGGATCATGGCGTGCAACATCCAGTACAACCATTTTGTTTCTGCCATAGGCACAACAAATGGCGCGTTGACACTTTGGATTAATTGTACTATATCTGGCTTATAAATTGAAGTGTGTACTCCAAAGAGAAGTATAATAAAGGCTGCTACTGATACGGCATAGTATTTACCTACAGAAAATGCAGCGTGATTCATAAGCTTAGAAGAATTAGGTATTTCTATTTGCTTCTCTAATTTTCTCATGTACTATGAGCCTTAGAGTATATTCAAGCGGTGGCGAATAGTTGAGTTAAATAATAACAATATTTTTCTTCCATCGCTCACTCTAATTCTTCGATCAGATAACTCAGCGGCAGGTTCATGCTTAATCTTCTTCAACAAATTTGTGTAATACACATAAGCTAAATACACGCCTAGTCGAGCACTTTTAGGAAGTCTAACTATCCCCTTGTAAGCATCATCAAAATCAGCTTTAATATCTGCTTCTATGGCATCTTTATCAGCATCCGAAAAATGGTGATAATCTACACCTGGAAAATAAACCCTCCCTCTCTCTTCATAGTCACTTTTGATATCACGCAAGAAATTGACCTTTTGAAAAGCAGCACCAAGGCTGCAAGCAGTAGACTTTAAAGACTGATACTGCTCTTCGTTTCCATCACAAAAAACTCTAAGACACATCAAGCCTACTACTTCTGCACTGCCATATATGTACTTATTATAAACGTCTGTAGTATATACATAGTCGTCAAGATCCATAGCCATGCTTTCTAAAAAAGCGTCGATCAATTCTGTTTCAATTTTATACTCGTGTACTACTTGCTGGAAAGTATGCAAAATAGGATTTAGACTGATGCGATCTTCTAATGCCTGATAAGTATCCTGCTTAAATTTTGCCAAGAGTGAAGCTTTATCGTGGTCATGAAAAGTATCTACTATCTCATCAGCAAAACGCACAAAACCATATATAGCATAGATAGGCATTCTCAGCTTCTTTGCGAAAAGCTTTATCCCTAGCGAAAATGAGGTACTGTAGTTATTCGTTACAAGCTTGCTGCATTCGAAGCAACTGCGGCTGTATAAGTCATTTTTGTTTTCCATAGTAGAGGTTTTAATAAAATTTTGCTACTTCCTTTGCAACTACTTCACCCGATATGATAGATGGTGGCACTCCTGGTCCTGGCGTAGTCAATTGGCCCGTATAAAATAGGTTTTCCACTTTCTTGCTTCTCATCTTCGGTTTTAAGAAAGCGGTCTGGGTTAAGGTATTGGCCAAACCATATGCATTTCCTTTAAAAGAATGATAATCTTGCTTAAAGTCTTTTTGTGCAAAGGCACGCTTATATATGACTGCATCTCTAATGCTTTGTCCTGTGTTTTCTTCAAGACGTTGCATTACGATATTATAGTATTTTTCTCTCTCTTCCTCACTATCTTCTATATCCGGTGCTAAAGGTATCAGTACAAATAGGTTCTCCATCCCCTCCGGAGCGACTGAATTATCTGTCAATGATGGACAACATACATAAAATAATGGATCTGAAGGCCACTTTGGATCGGTATATATCTCTTCAGCGTGCTTTTCAAAGTCAGCATCAAAAAATAAATTGTGATGATCTAGGTTTTTCAATTTCTTATTGACTCCTAGATAAAATAATAATGAAGAAGGGGCCATCACTCTTTTGTCCCAATAAGCAGCAGAATATACCCTATGCTCTTTTTTCAAAAGCTGCTGTTCGATATGGTGATAATCTGCACCACCAACCAATACATCACAAGTATGCGTCCCCTTGGAAGTAAGCACTTGCTTTGCCTTACCATTTGGGATTATTACTTCTTTTACCTCCTCATCTAGCTTTATAGTCACCCCCAATTCGCGCGCAAGGCTAGCAAAGCCTTCTATGATTTTATGCATACCACCCATCGGATACCAAGTACCCAGTTTCATATCTGCATAGTTCATCAAACTATACAATGCAGGTGTATTTTGAGGAGTAGCCCCTAAAAATAACACTGGAAACTCAAGTAACTGCCTCAGTTTGTCATTCTTGAAATTTCCACGGATCGTTTTTGAAATAGAAGAAAACATTTGGAGCTTAAACAAACTAGAGAGCACTCTAGTATCCGCAAATTCCATCAAGCTGTGTCCAGGCTTGTACACAAACTCTTCCATACCAACCTTATACTTATATGCTGCCTCATTCAAGAAGGCATCCAACTTGGCAGAAGAGCCCTCTTCGTATTTTTCAAACATGGAATAGAGATCCTGCTGCTTAGCAGGCACATCCATGATCTCTTCTTTAGAAAAGTAGATTTTATAAGAGGGATCAAGTCTAACTAAGTCGTAATAGTCACTTACTTTTTTACCAAAGGAGGAGAAGAAATTTTCAAACACCTCTGGCATCCAATACCAACTTGGGCCCATATCGAAAGTAAATCCCTCAGCAGAAAATTTACGTGCACGACCGCCTATGCTGTCATTTTTCTCTAGAATAGTTACCTCATAGCCTTCTTTTGCCAAATAACAAGCAGCCGATAAGCCTGAAAACCCTGATCCTATTACTACTACTTTTTTTGACACATTTCTTTGTTTAATGGATGTAGAACAGCAGGTTTAACATTTTGTTTAACCTTTCAGCCTATTTTGTTTAACCTTTGTGACTGTTATTTCTAGCAGGCAGATTTGCTCTTAGGGTGGTGTTTTTTTTTGGAATAACACTGATTATGTGGGTGATATGGGGCCTCCGTTTAGCACCGGCGTTATGTTACATAGCTCGCTATTCGTTGCGCCACCGCTAAAGCTATTGTGCGACACGCGGTCGGCCTCACGTTTACCCGACAAAAAAGTCGGGCAAGCCTTAGAGTCTCCCGATCAAAGCTCGGGACTATTTCACAGCACTAGGCCATAGAATAGTATGCCTTAAAAGGGATTTGTATTTACTTTTTATTTTCCTTCTCCCAACGTTGATAACCCCCTTGGCATTCGTAGATTCGATCAAAACCCAGCTGTCTCATTTTGTATGCTGCTTTTGAGGATCTTCCACCACTAAAACAATAAATATAGATAGGATCATTCTTGTCATGCATCAAAATCTTTTCTAAAAAGTCATCTCCGTGATAATCAACATTTACGGCCTCCGGAACAATTTTTCCATCTACATATTCTTTTGGCGTACGGACATCTATCATAACGGCACCTGGTTGAGCATGATAAGCCTTGAGAAAATCAGCCGGAGGAATCGTTCTGGTATATTCATATTCTGTTTCAGCGGTTTGGCTAGATTTATTACCATCAGAGCCACAACTAGAGGCCAATAATAGGAATGCAGATAAATATAAAAATACTCTTACCATTTTGTCCATTTCGATTTTGATTTAGACGAAGCTACTACTTTATAAATAAATTCCATACCTCTGAGGCCATCTTCTACTGTAGGAAAATCAGTAAAGCTTTTATTAGGCTTTTTATTGGCTAGTCTTGCTTGTACGCAGTGTGCAAAATTTCTATAGATGTTTGCAAATGCTTCTAAATAACCTTCTGGGTGGCCAGCTGGTATTCTAGTGTGGTTCATCACATGAGCAGATTGCTTTCCTACTCCTATACGTACCTTTTCAGTAGGCTTGTCCAACCATTTTAGCCACATGGTATTGGGTTGCATCTGTGACCATTCTAGTCCTCCTTTCTCTCCATACACCTTGATATTGAGATTATTTTCTTCTCCTGCGCTAATTTGACTAGCCATCAGGACTCCTCTAGCTCCATTGTCAAATTTTAACAAGACAGATCCATCATCATCTAATTTTCTGCCCGGAACAAAGGAGTGCAAATCTGCGCATAAGTGGGTAATCTTTAGTCTAGTGATATACTCTGCTAAGTTTTCTGCATGTGTTCCTATATCTCCCATGGCACCTGCTATGCCAGATCGTTTTGGATCTGTACGCCAAGCGGCTTGCTTCTGATCTGTTTTTTCTAAAAAGGTTGATAGCCAGCCTTGAGGATAGTTGACTAGCACCTTTCGAATTTTGCCCAACTTGTTAGCGCTGACTAATTCTCTAGCATGCTTTACCATTGGATATCCTGTGTAGTTATGTGTTAAGGCAAAGAGCAATCCCGTTTTCTTGACTAATTTAACTAAAGCTTTGGCTTCTTTCAGATCAAAACAAAGTGGTTTGTCACAAACTACATGAAAGCCATTTTCCAAAGCCATTTTTGCCGGAGGAAAATGCATGTGATTGGGCGTAACAATGGCTACAAAGTCCATACATTCACCTAGTGGAAGTTTTTTCTCTTCCAATATCATCTCCTCAAAGTTTTTATACACTCTATTTGCCGGAAGGAAAAGATCCTTACCTGATAGCTTAGACTTTTTAGGATTGCTACTAAAAGCGCCACACACCAGTTCTATTTGACCATCTAGCGCTGCTGCCATTCTGTGTACCGCACCAATGAAAGCTCCTCGGCCTCCACCGACCATTCCCATTCTTATTTTTCTCATATTGAATCTTGCGTAATTAAGGTTCTTTTACAAATTTATGGATTTTTCCCTTGAGGCAATTTGTCACGATTTTAGAAGAAAAATCGCTCCAAATTGGATTTCGTTTCTTAGCTCACCCAGGGTTGAAACACTGGGCTTGTGTATTTCGTCCCACCTCTTTAAGTTGGGCAGGCACGTTGTGACTTTTTGTAATTTAAGGTTCTTAATTATTTAGTGATTTAAATTTATCACTCAAATAGAAATAACTCCAATGTTGACCTGCATTCTAAAATGTGATTAAGTTAATTCTATCTTTTCGTTCTTAAAGGTCACAAAGTAGAGCAAAGCTACTGCTCCAGCAATACAAGCAGGAATAATCCAAACTGTTTGCCAAGCGTGACCTTCAGCCAACGCATTTTGCTGAACAATCATAGCCCCCACTCTAAAACCAATGAGCATCCCTAATCCATAAGTGGCTAAGGTAATCAAACCTTGCGCAGCACTTTTAAATTTTTCACCCGCCTTGTAGTCCGTATAAATCTGTCCAGACACAAAAAAGAAATCATAGCATATACCATGTAAAATGATAGCTCCGATCAACATACCATAGCCAGCATTTGATGCACCATCTCCATAGGCAAAAAGTAAATACCGTACTACCCAAGCAAGCATACCAATAACGAGGGTCATTTTGATTCCATACTTTTTTAAGAATACAGGTAGTAATAGCATAAACAAAACCTCAGACACTTGCCCTAATGTCATAATCGCAGCTGCGTTTTCTACACCAGACTCATTAAGGTAGAGATTTGCATTTCCATAGTAAAATGCTAAAGGGATACAAATCAATATAGATGCTACGAAAAACACTAGGTAGTTTCTATCTTTTAGCATAGACAAAGCATCCAGTCCTAAAATATCTCTTAGAGAAATACTTTCCCCTTTTGATTTTGGCGGTGTCTTTGGTAACAAGAAGCTAAATATTCCTAAAAGCAAAGATGCTGAAGAGGCTAGGAAAAAGGTATTCTGCAACATATTTTGAGTTTCCCATCCTATAAATCCGATCAATAGTCCCGCTACAATCCACCCTATAGTGCCCCAAACTCTAATACTTGGAAACTGTCTAGAAGGATCATCCATTTGATTGAAAGAAATAGAATTAACCAGTGCCAAGGTTGGCATATACACGAGCATGTATCCTAGTATGTAAGGATAGAAGCCGTTGAAATCTACTGATTTTGCTGCCATAAATAATAATACGGCCCCCATCAAATGGATTAAACCTAAAATGATTTTCGCATCAAAAAATCGGTCAGCTATCAGACCAATAATGAAAGGAGCAATGATAGCTCCCCAAGATTGTGTCTCGTAGGCCATTCCAATATTTAGATCTGAAGCGCCTAATCCAACGCTCAAGAAGGTGCCCATGGTGACAAACCAAGCACCCCAAATAAAGAACTCCAAAAACATCATGGCGCTCAATTGTATTCTCATTCCTAATCCCATATTATAGTATGTATTTTTTTGGTTTAATATTTTTTAAGCCTAAAAGGCAAATTATAATTTTCTGATTTTGATATTTCTGAACCAAACTTGATCTCCATGATCTTGCAGTGAAATTTTACCTTTTTTCTTGGTTCCATAGTCAGGGAAGTCTTTCCACTTTGTGCTTTTCAGATCTTCTTTCCATTGATCTGTAAACAAATCTGTCTCGACTACATTGTGGCCATTGACCCAATGTTGGAGGCGCCCGTCTTTAAGTACAACTCTGACTTTGTTCCATGATCCAGCAGGCTTAGTTACTTCTATACTACATGCTACCACATCATACAGATCTCCCGCTCTATGTTTCTCTATTCTTGCATCCGGGTGACAAGTATTATCTAGCACTTGCATTTCCAAACCTGTCATCCAGGGGTAGTCATAGTTTTCTGACTCTTCTACCAGATACATCACTCCACTATTTCCACAAGCTTGAATTTTCCACTCTAGTTCTAATTCAAAGTTTTCAAATTCTTGATCATAGATGATATCACCGCCGTCTTTCGCCTGCCAGCCACCATCTTCTTTTTTGGTAACATCTAATGTTAAGGCACCATCCTCTACTTTCCAGCTAGATCCGATGGTACTCTTATTAAAATTGGTCCAACCATCGGTAGTTTCGCCATCAAACATCAACTTCCATCCATTGCTTTTCTCACCGGCAGTGAGTTGATTTTCTTGTGTTGTACTCGCTAGCATTTCAGGGTTGGTATCTCCTGGTTTGTCTGTTGGTATTTGGTTTAAAGTGTACCAGGCCTCCGTACTTAAGATGGGATTGTTATTATCTGAGACAAAGGCTTCATTTAAATAAAAGTACAAAACATGCTCTTCCTTCATTCCTTCTAGCTGTAGAAATACTCTTTTTCTATTGGCCGAAATACTTACTTCTCTTATGTTAAGTTTTTCTTTATCTACCTTCGGTCCACCGTAGTTAGCAGTTGGCTGATATCTCCATTGTTCAACTGTATAGGAAGAGAAATCAAGGCCATCACCTGGTCTCAAAGGTTCTGTAAATTCTATTTCCATGCCGTCGCTCATTGCTCTGATAGCTAACATTTCAAAAGTAGGTTTTCTATTGTAAGTAAGCTTTTGGAGTCCATACCACTTTTTGCCATTCTGCCTCCAATTGCCTGTAGAGCCAATTCCTCCAACATAAAGTGCACCTTTGGGCCCATAGGCTACTCTATTGACACCAGCTTCTAAACCTTGTATGAATCTGAAGACTGCTCCTTGATAGTCCCCATTTACTTTCTCAGCGAATACACGCTTGAGCCCTCCATGAGTCACCTCACCATGCACCATTTGCCCCTTATAAGGTCCATCATTGAGATAAGTAATTTGGGAGGGCGAGTTACCGATTTCATCTTGTGGCAGCCATACGACCGGAGGTGTCTCTTTTAGATTGGCTGTTCCTTTAAAGTCAACCGCCCGAGACCCATACCATGCTCCTTTTTGAACATGAACAATCTTTGAAGCTGGCAACCAATCTCCTTGATTATCTGCAACAAATACTTCTTGATCTACACCTAAGCCTATACCATTCGGAGTACGAAGGCCATTAGCAATGTATTCAATATCGCCACTAGCTATTTCTACTCTAAAAACGGAGCCTCGCTGTGCAGGTTGATTAGGTGCACTAGCTCCACCTGGTAATATACCAATCGCCAAGTTACCATAGAGCCAACCATCCTTTTCTACTAAACCAAATCCAAACTCATGAAAATTGGACGATACATCCCAATCATTATTAATGGTAACATACTCGTCTATCACCTGATCATTATTGTTATCCACTAGCTTGGTGAGCTCTTGCTTCTGCATCACATAGATGTTGTTATTGACCACCTTGACACCAAGCGGCTCAGCTAATCCTCTAGCGATGGTCTTGACACTCATTTTACTTGCATCACCAGAGGTTGCATTCTTAACTAGGTGAACTTCACCTCCAGCATCCCATGTACTTACTACCATAGTCCCATCAGATAGAAAATCAATTCCGCCCACCTTTGGCAAAAATGTAGCAGGTCTAGCTGTAGCCAAGTCATAACTCGGATGTACTTTATCTAATGGATGTCCATCTCCTGCGATTTTTACAGCAGAAGAAATTGGTGGTGCTGCGATTCCTTCTTTAGGTGCCTGGTCCGTTTTGTGATGCATAAACATCTTTCTCGGTATAGCCTTGAATAACATATCATCAAATGAATCCGAAAGAAGTCTAATATTTTTACCCCCTGATCCTTGAAAAAATTGCACCTTGAAAGGATGCAATCCTTCTTTGAGTGCTAGTTCTCCATCTTTTTTCTCTGCTCCATGAAAACCATCATTATCTATCACTAGCTCATCATCAAGGTACATCCTAGAACCATCATCACTTATGAGTCTAAATACATAGTTGTTTTCTTTCTCAACTTTTATGTATCCGTCAAATTCCATGGCAAACCAATCTCCAGCCCAAGCCAGATCACCATCTACAAGATCAATATTGGATATGATACCTTCATAGATTGGTTTCTTCTTAAAATTAATATCATCGAGTACTTTAGTAGATTTAGGTATTTTAAGCACTTTGACTCTAAGTCCCGACAGATAATCTTCAGCTTTTGCATCTGCTATTCCACCAATGAACTCTAACGGTTTTTTCTGCTTAGCTGCTTTTTCTTTCACTTCTGTCTCTGCATCTAGAGACATAATATAAGTTACCATTTCCTTAATGTCTTCAACAGGAACATTTGGGTGCGCATTCATCATGACTTTTCCCCATATGCCTGTCCCTCCTGCTTTTACTTTTTGGGTTAGCATCTCAATATTTTTTGGGGTATTCATATATCGGCTTGCGATCTGTTCGTAAGATGGCCCTATCGTCTGTCTAAAAGTATTGTGACAACTTTTGCAATCATTGCGCGCAATCAACTTATAGCCTAGAGGTTTTTCTAATGCAGTATCATCCTGCAGTTTATTTTTGTTTGTCTTAAGGGGTTTTGATACAAAGTAGGTTTTGATAATAGTAGGCTTGTCATTGTGCAGCATTAGAGCCCCTTCGACATCTACAGCAGAAATATTTCCGGATTGTATTGGAGTCTCCGAGGATATATTATACTCACTGTTCGCATCTATGCCTAGGTAGGCCCCATCACTTTTCTTGGCCGAGGAAATAGAATGAACATTCAACAGTATTCCCACTTTTAGCGATTCATTTTCATTGTCAACTGTGAATTTCCTTTCGAATCCATTATCGCCCACTTCATCAGACAAATACTCTGGGGTCTCCGTCACTTCTATAGTCGTATTCTCATCTAATATTAAATGGTAATTGAGTGTCGCCTGCCCATTATTGAACTCATGTCCTTTGTATTTTACTTTGGGTATTGTCTTCTTATCACCATCCATGACAAACCATGGATTATTCAATTCATTTGAAATATAAGCGTCTCCAATAGTGTTGGGCTGGGGTCCATGAACGGTGTTGTAAACTGCTCCATCAAAATTGACGAAACCTTTCCATACTTTATACAATTTGCATTCTTGTGTAGAGTAAGCTGCCCACATCTTGTCATTCATTGCCAAGGTGATCATTCTAGGGATGCTATCCAATACGGATCTAAATACCCAAGGAGAATGCGCCCTCTCGTAATCTACATTTTCTGTATTATTGGTATGTGAAATAGAAGGATCAGATGCACAAGAAAAAAGGAGCGTAAAGAACAGCAACAATAGACAAAAGTATAAGGAGGCGCTTATTTTCATGATTGGTATTCGTTAAAGATTGGTTCGTGTAAACTGAACACCACTAATATATAAATATTTCTTGAAATCGAGTACAAATCCATTGAGTGAGCGATAGTAGTGATGGGGCATTTTCGCCCCAGTCCTAGCCTAGCCAGGGTGTCGGGCAAAGGACCAAGTCACGAATAGCGCGACCCCTAAAAGCTGTTTTTTTTCAGCTTTTAGGGGGCACTCCCAAATAAAACTCAACCTAAGAGTATCTATCCCTAAATATTAGCGTTTTATCTATAATAATATCTTATCAGAGGGGTTTTATCTATATTAAGCGCAAAATAGAGAAGCACATATTGCAACAGTTTAGCAAAACAATTTTAATAATCATCCTTGTACTCTTTGCCATGGGACTAAGCCATGCGCAAAGCATATCCGGTAAAGTAATGGATGAAAATGGCGAGGGAGTCCCATTCGCTAATATCTTCATAAAGGAGTTGCAATCTGGCACCTCGGCTAACTTTGAAGGAGAATTTTTTCTTTCGCTGGTTTCATCTGGAGAATATAGTGTAGTCGTTTCCGCTATTGGATATGAGTCAAAAAATATCAGTGCCATATTAAAAGAGCCTGTTGACTTCAAAATCTTTGCGACGCTGGAATCCTCTACCGTGCAAATGAACGAAATCATCGTAAAAGCTGAAAAGAAGGACCCCGCATTTGGCATCATCAGAAAGGTGATCGAAGCAAAAAGTAAATATATCAATCAGGTGTCTAGCTCACAAAGTGAAATATACCTGAAGAGTATCGAAAAGCTAAATGTAACTAAGAATAAAAAAGAAGTAGTCGAAGAAGAAAAACAGTTCAATAAAGATGGCTCTCCCATAGATCCTCTAGAAGAGATGCAAAAAAAGTTGGACGCGGAGATGAATAAAATCAACATGGTCGAGATGCAACTGACCATGCATCATCAAAAACCGAATCTCTATAAAGAAATCCGAAATGGGTTTACTGTCTATGGGAGAAAAGAGGGTTTGTTTGTGCCGAATCTAGCAGAAGTGAATTTTTCGTTTTACAAAAATCTTGTAAAACTCAAAGGCATATCTGATGTGCCAGTGATTTCGCCTATCAGCAATACGGCTATACTATCATATAAGTACAAACTACTCGAAGCAACTATCGAGGAAGGTGGGCAGCTGGTCTACAAAATAAAAGTCACTCCACGTAAAAAAGGAAATGCTACTGTAGCTGGAATTATTTATATCAATGAAGGACTCTGGAACATTAGGAGTTTGGAGTTTGCCATGTATAAGGGGGCACCTAAATTCTACGATCGGTTTAAAATCAAACAAAGTTATGCTCAAAAGGATGGCGTTTGGATTATAGACAGACAAGAGTTTGATTATGAAACTAGAGTTGGTGGAAAGAAAAATTTCGTTGGAAATACAGTCATCAGTATTGACTCCTTTAAAACAGATATAGACTACGCACCTAAGTTTTTTGGCAATGAAATATCCGTGCTGACTAAAGAAGCTCTGGAAAGGGACTCTACCTATTGGGATGAGAGCAGACCCGAGCCCCTTACTGCTGAGCAGAAAAAACTAGTCGCTTATCAGGATAGTGTACAAGCCTGGATCACAAGTGACAAGTATCTGGACTCTCTAGATCTAGCCTACAATAAAATCGAATTATTGGATGTCGCTTGGGACGGTGTAGGATTTCGAAATCACAAAAAGAAAAGTCACTTGTGGCTAGGACCATTACCATCTTTACTGGATTTTAAGATTATTGGTGGATGGCGTTTGGGACCATTTGCGAATTATTTTAGACGGTTTGAAGATGGCCGTATGTTCCGTTCTAGCTCAAGGATTACTGTGGGTCTACAGAACAAAGATGTGCAGGGATACTTCGATATCTGGACACGAGTAAATCCGCATAAGTTATTAGATTTCAGTTTTGACATCGGTCGAGATTTTGAGTCTATTAACTTCAACGATGCGATCATCAATCAACTCCGTTCTTCAAACTACTTTTTGAATGATAAAATCGGATTTGGAAATAGAGTAGAGATAATTAATGGGTTATACTTTGGTGCAAATGTAGACTACAATGATCGGCAATCTGCGGATCGATTTTTCACCCCGACTTTTATCACGGACATTATTGACGATGTACCTACTCGTGCTTTTGATCCCTATCAGGCGCTGATTACAGAGTTGAGTTTATCCTTCACTCCTGAGCAAAGGTATATGACCGAGCCTACCCGAAAGGTAATCCTCGGCAGTAAGTATCCTACGTTTACCTTATTTTATGAAAAGGGCTGGAATGGAATATTTTCTAGTGATATTGATTTTGACCGTGTTGAGTTGCGCATCAATCACGACCTGACACTAGGCGTTTTTGGCAACTCTAAGTACAATGTGAGACTGGGTGATTTTTTAAACACCAAGGACGTTCGTTTTGTAGATGTTAAACGCTTCAATCAATCAAACCCTATCTGGCAGGAGGATCCATTGTATAATTTTAATGCGCTAGATACTGCTCTGACAACGACCAACTTCTACTTTGAAGGTCATTATATACATCATTTTAACGGTGCCTTGGTGAACAACATCCCCTTGGTAAAGCTACTTAGGATTCAAGCTGTGGCTGGTGGTGGTTTTCTTTGGGTGGATGAAGCGAAGATTAGACATGAGGAGGTGTTTGCAGGGCTGGAGCGCACCTTCAAACTAGGCGCTAGGCGCAGACTCCGAGTGGGCGCTTATGGTGTATTAGCCAACTCCAATATCACCAATACTCGAACCGCATTTAGAGTCTATAT
>CALIEI010000178.1 GCA_938022165.1 uncultured Saprospiraceae bacterium
ATCATGATCATCTTCATCGGTTGAAGCAACACCATCTCCTGCAACTCCGGTACCGTCACCATTTACAAAATCGTCAGCAGCCGACTGTGGGTCTCCACCTGCATCATTGGTATCCATCATATCTGGTGTGGAATCCGCATCAGGCATTCCTAATGCGTTATCAGCATTTGAAATTTCTGCAAAATTTATAAGTTCTGTTCCTTGATAGGTAAGATCAATCTGCAATGTTATTGGCACTACCATGTTCGCACCCGCTGCTAGGTTTCCTAAATCATAGGTTCCGTTTGCATTCCATGTTGGATCTGACAATGTCAATCCAGCTGGTATATAATCTGTGATGACTACATTTGTTGCATCTAGCGTTCCTTGATTAATTACATTTATATCAAAGGTAACTAGGTCGCCTGGTTCAAATGGACCCGTACTATTCAACATCTTTGTCAAGGCAAGGTCAAACACTTGTCCTATCATTACAGGAACCTCCTCTTGATCGTCTTCCATTGGATCGTCGTTATCTGGTGTGGAATCCGAATCCATTCCATCATCTGATGTTATTTCTGCAACGTTTGTCAAAGTAGTTCCCATAAAGCTAGGATCTATCTGTGCTACCAATGTCAATACTACTGGTGTTCCTCCCGCTGGTAAACTTGCAATAGTAGACGTATAAGGCGCAGTTAAACTAAATCCTGTTCCACTCACAAAGTTTAATCCAGCTGGCAACATATCTGTTACCTCTACATTTGTTGCATCAAGCGTTCCTTCATTGGTAACTGTTATTTCATAAGTTACATTATCTCCTGCTGCATACGGTCCTGCACTCACAATTGTCTTAGCTAAGGCCAAATCATAGTCTTGCTCTACAGGTACTAAGGTTGGATCATGGTCATCTTCATCTGTTGAAGCAACACCATCTCCCGCTACTCCTGTACCGTCTCCATCTACAAAATCGTCAGCAGCTGACTGTGGATCTCCACCTGCATCATTGGTATCCACCATATCTGGTGTGGAATCCGCATCTGGCATTCCTAAGGCATTATCTGCATTTGAAATTTCAGCAAAGTTTGTGAATTCTGTCCCCTGGTATGCTGGGTCAATCTGCAAAGTTATTGGCACTATCATATTCATACCCGCTGCAAGGTTTCCTAAATCATAGGTTCCGTTTGCATTCCAAGCTGGATCTGACAATGTCAATCCGGCTGGTATATAATCTGTGATGATTACATTTGTTGCATCTAGCGTTCCTTGATTAATTACATTTATATCAAAGGTAACTAAGTCGCCTGGTCCAAATGGCCCCGTACTATTTAACATCTTTGTCAAGGCAAGGTCAAACACCTGCCCTATCATGACAGGCACCTCATCTTGATCATCCTCCATTGGATCATCATTATCTGGAGTGGAATCATCATCCATCCCATCATCCGCAGTAATCTCCGCCTCATTTACTAAACTAGTTCCCATGAAACTTGCGTCAATCTCCGCTACTAGGGTCAATACCTCAGTCGCGCCTGCTGGCAAACTCGCAATTGTTGAAATATGTGGTGCTGTTGCACTGAAGCCTGTTCCACTTACAAAGTTTAAGCCTGCAGGCAAGTTGTCTGTAACTTCTACATTCGCTGCATTAAGAGTTCCTTCGTTGGTTACTGATATCTCATAGGTCACTTGGTCTCCAGGTACATATGGGCCAGTACTGGTGATTGCCTTTGATAAAGCTAGATCATAGTTTTGGTTCACAGTAACGGACGCCTCTCCTTGATCATCTTCATTACTATCGCCATTATTTGGTGTAGAATCTATATCATCACCATTGTCTGAAGTAATTTCTGCAACATTAGTGAAAGAAGTCCCTTGAAATGTTGGCCCGATAAGCACCGTAATCTGAATGTCTATTGTTTGATTAGGGACTACACTAGGAACTATCCTCGTAAAGGGACCCGATCCAGACCACCCTGAAGATATAATAGTTAAACCTGGGGGTAAAAACTCCGTAATCTCTATATTAGTAGCTGGTAAAGTTCCTTGATTGGTTAAGGAGAGCGTAAAAGGTACAGTTTCTCCAACCTCGTAAGTACTCCCCCCAAAAAAGGCTTCTTCTTTTGTTAGCATTAAATCAAAAAATTGGTCAACCTGTACGGTAGCTGGATCAGCATCATCTTCATCCGTTAAAGGATCAGTATCATTTGGTGCACCCGTACCATCTCCATTCAGCGCATCATCAGAAGCCGTGTCGGCAGCCCCTCCAGCGTCATTCGTATCGATCACATCTGGGGTACTATCGATATCCGTTGGAGGTGTATTCATCCCGTCTGTATCATCATCCGCAGCTGAAATTTCTGCAAAATTAATTATTTCATCTCCCGTAAAAGAAGGAAGAACTCTTAACACTATTCCTACTATGGTAGACGCACCAGGCGCAAGGGGGCCCGCTATCGTCGTAGTGGGATTGCCATTGACAAGTGCCCAATTGTTAGCTATGTTAGTTGGATTACCTGCCGGAAAACTCATATCACTAGGCAGGTAGTCAGTAATTTCTATATTGTAGGCTGGGACATTACCTTGGTTATACACTTCTATTTCGAATAGTGGTCTTTGGCCCGGTCTATACGTTGCAGTTGGGTCTGTTCTTTTTTGAATAGCCAAATCAAAGCACACCTCCTCTACGATCAATGGACAACAGTTGCCTGCCTCACAACCAACTGCATTATCCGCAGTAAATGTATATTCACCTTCTTGAGAAATAGTGATAGGCGAACCAGTTCCAAAAGCTACTGGCCCAGTGCCTGTATCCCTAAACCACTGAATATTGGTCAATCCAGCTACTGGAACTGAAGCTTCAATTGTTTCCATTATACTGGGACAAATTTTCACAGGTACGGATACACATGCAGAGCTAATGTCATCTTCATTGAAATTTCCATTACCAGGCGTAGAGTCATCATCCACTTGATCCATGGACATTACTTCTGCTTGATTGTAGATTATACCTTCCCCAGTTATTTCAAGTGTAATGGTATGAACTTGAGTATTGCCGGCAACTATTGTGCTTAAGTTTAAGATACCAGTAGCGCTATTATATGTGCCAGAACCGGTATAATTTACAAAAGTAGTGTTAGCTGGTAATGCATCTGCAATGACTACATTGGTAAGATCCATAAGCCCTTCGTTCGATGCCATAATGGTAAAGGTGACTTGATCACCTACAACAGCGGTAGAAGCTGAAGATGTTTTGCTTATAGAAATATCATTTTGTCCGTTTACAAAATTGATACTCAACAAAACAAAAACTAGAAAAGCAAAAATACGCTGTATTTTCGCAGTTTGCGTTATTAATTTGTGGGAGGTATACATTAATTTTAAAATTAAATGTGTGTAATAAATTTATTTTTAAAAGGAATGAACAAAGGCTCAAACCTTATTAATTGGGTTAATTTTTACTTGCTTAAAACTTAAAAGACCTTTGTTTTCAATCAATGCGGTAAGCAGTACAAATGACTACTTACCGATTCTCATTGATAGATTTGGATATGCTCCAAACAGAGCATACTACCAATCACATTATGCCATTTCTCATTGATTCTATCAGAATCAGGACATATGTGACAAACATTGCCGGTGCTTTACACCAGCAAATCTCTTTGAGTTGGTCGTTTTATTATTAGGATAAGTTGGTTTTGTATGGCAATCTGTGACATCGACAATGATGCCAACAAGGCACAGTAAGCCCTACGAAGGGAGTATTCCAATTAACATGCCGAACATTTATGTTAAATGAGTATGATGATTATTCCGTCAAAGATTTGATGATTTTTGAAGCTCGAGCCCTATAACCAGAGCTACCATAGGGCATTCGGTGCTCCAATAACGTTATTAGTTCTGAAGACAATTCGGGTTCTAACAAACAGATTCTGTGCAAGATAGACATTGAGAAAGCGTGTACAGCAATAGGCTCATTAACATCTTCTAACAACCTGAATGCAACATCAGCAGCTTGCCCTATAAGCGGTTTAGGAATACCAACTATGTCTAATGCCCTAAGTACATTTCTCTTTACCGCAGCGTGACATGGATCATTTAGCTTATTAAGAAAATCTTCAACATGTGGTACTATTAATTCCTTATCTGAATCTGCAATGGTCCCAATAATCCAAGCCAGCTTTTGACTGTCTCGCCCTGAAGATTGCATGAATTCATCGACAAATTTCTTGAACTTCTGAGGGCTTTTATCTAGGTATGCAATGGCTTTTAGTACCTTCGCTTTACTTTGAGTCCCTTGTAAAATGTCCAAAAATTGCATAATTTCATTTTGGTCAAAATTAATAATAAGCATGAAATTGAACATATCAAAAATATTTTTACTATGCTTATTGAGTTATTTCTATAACCCATATGAAATCATTGGGCAAGCCAAGCATCTTAATCCAGTCAACAATTATATCTCATATGCTAATGAGAGCACACATGGCATGCTCATAGCGCATCGAATCTTAGAAGGCTTCAATCAAAAAGTAAATGCCTATGTCGACCTACAAAGTAATCAGTTTAACTTCTATGGAAATAAAGACCTACCTAAAGATTTATTTGAAGATCCTGACTCATGGTTTTATGACATCTCTCCCAATACTTGGTACAAAATAATACAGAATACAAACTGGGAGTCCCCATACAAGGAACAGTTGGATGAAATAGCCAATGACTTAAATTCTATCTGCCAGCGGGTAAATCAAATCAGATTTACGATGGAAGATTACATGCTTAATAATGACCTTACTATTATAGAAAATCAAGTTGAAATCTTCTCTCAATTAGAAAATTGCGCCTCACTTTATGATAGATATTATGAAGTCAATGATAGACTGCACATCTTGATTAAATTGATCGATACGGATGAAAGCAACATGAGTACTAGCAAAATAAACTATACTAGAATACAAAGCTCTCTTAAAGCGAGTCTCGAAAAAATTAGATACGGCTTTGACAATGAACTAGAAGATGAAATCAAAATACTTGCTGCTGAAAACAAGACACTACAAAAAAAGGATGTTAGTCGTGGAGAACTAAGAGATATGAAGACTGCTATAATTGAAGCCGAAACCATTCTAGACAATTATAAAAACAACACAGCTATTCCTGATAAATATGCTTTATATGGCCCAGCATACTATTATTATAATGTAGAGTTGATTGCTGTAATGAATCAATATGGGAAAGCATTTGTCGAAAATGCCAACAAAATGCTTCTCGCAGAAGATCCAAATCAGATTCTATTATTGGAGGAACCCCATTACTTCAAAGTAATTTTGCCTAAAAAAGATATACCCTTAGAGCAAAGCAAAAACATCATCACTAAACTGCCATCCAAATTAGCAGAAAGAGAAATTGAAATTTCACAAACTAAAATACAGGTTAAGGATAAAAAACTCCTTTTAGAAATTTTTGATCATAGACAGGAGGATGGTGATATCATAAGTTTAAACTTTAATGGCAAATGGATTCTTAAGCAAAAGAAACTACGTAAGCTACCATTAAAGTTAGTGGTCGAATTAAATGATACAGGAGAAAACTACCTTATTCTCCATGCCGAAAATCTTGGCGAAATTCCACCAAATACTATTGCGGTTCGATATTATCTCGATGGAGATCGAAAAATAGTTGTACTCAATTCTGACCTCAATCAAAGTGAGATGATTCGGATTAACCGAATTTTAGAATAAATATTTTTTTGTTTTTTATGGGCCATCCCGACACTCCAGTGTATGGCTATCGCCAATCTTTCGATCGGGGCCAGGTCATCCAGTGGTGCGCTCCGCTTGTGCCGTCGCTAAAGCTTTGGCGACATGCGACCCGTCCCCAAAGGCTATACTCCATGCTTTGCTTTTTGGCGACTGACCCAGCTTGACTAAAAGCTACCCATAGGGTCACACTTCCTACCCTTTGTCCAAAAATATACCACTAGATCAACTCAACTAACTCACTAAAGTACTAACATGCCCAAAAGAGAATATTTTTGTGTGAGGGATAGAGAGGGTTTAGTCACTAGCAAGTCTAGCCTTGGCCTTTGCGCGGTAGCAAGACGCAGCCTAGGGACCGACCGCGTGTCGCGCCTTAGCTTTAGCGGTGGCACAAAGACACGCAGCCCGGAATAGCCCGGTCTCCTTACTGCGCCGATAGGCAAAGTAGGGAGACACACCCAAATAAAAATTAAATTAATCTACCGAAATCACTAATCCTTTTAAATACCTTTTCTCTTGACAATAAATAGAAACTGGATGGTCAAAAGGCTGTTGAAGGATATTTAGTATGCGGATCTGACGCCCTGTTTCGATGGCCGCCGCTTGAATCGTATTGTAAAACAATGGGGCATCAACAGCTTGACTACAAGAGAATGTGAAAATAACCCCCTTAGGTTTGACATGACGAATGGCTTCAGCGTTGAGCCTTTTGTAAGCCTGGACAGCCTTGTGACGGCGGGCTTTGCTCTTGGTATATGCTGGAGGATCTACAACGATCACATCATACTGCTGAGAATTTTCCTTCATAAATGCAAGCACATCCATTGCGCTTGATTGGTGGTTTTTATCTTGAAAATGATTGAGTACAATATTTTTATCCAGAATTTGTAGTGCAGATTTGGATTGGTCGACAGAGTGCACATAAGTTGCTCCGGCAGAAAGTGCAGAGATAGAAAATCCTCCTGTATAGCAAAATGTATTCAAAACAGACTTCCCCTTAACATAGGATTGAATAATCTTTCTGCTCTGTCTTTGATCTAAAAAGAACCCAGTCTTCTGCCCCTCAAGAATATCTATATGATACCGCAAGTCATGCTCCTTAGCAACTATAGTATGATCTGAATTGCCAAGTAGGTACTCGTTCTCTACCATATATTCTTTCGAAATAACATCAGCACTTTTATGGTAGATATGTGTAAGCTTCTCTCCTAATATTGACTTTAAAGCCTCACTAATCATGCTAACTTGTCGAAGCATACCGATAGTATGACACTGAATAACGGCAGTGGTGTCATATAAATCAATAATTAAACCCGGCAAAAAATCACCTTCTCCATGTACCAATCTAAAGCAATTAGTATCCACCAATAGGCCATCTTGGTTTTCCACTCTTAGTGCGTAGGCTTGCGAAATTTTATCAAACCAAAAAGCGTCATTGATCTCAACAGGGCCAAATGACAAAATCCTCAAGGCTAGGCTGCCAGGATGAAAATGCGCAACAGCCAAAAATTTATCGGTACCACTTTTGACCTCTACTACATCCCCTACTTCGATTCCTTTTTCTTGTCGAGCTATAGCACCAGAGAAAATGTAAGGATGTTTCCGATGAATGAATTGTTCTTTATTTTTTTTGAGAGATACACTTTTCAATATTTAATATTTTTATTCGGCTTGGTAATAAAGGTAACTATATATAAAAAGCAGTAAGCTTACTATAACAACTCCCTCGACAGGTTGTACAACGTGATATATAATCTTGGGAGGAATTTCTGTCCAAAATCCATCCGTTTCTTTTCTTATCAGCACTGACCAATAATCCTTCCAATCAAATGAAAGCCCCATTCTATTGATCATCGTATGGATGACTTCTTTTTGCCAAATTAATAATGAGAAAAAGCTTATGAATGCAGCAAACATGATCCAAACTTGCTTATGAATTCTTTGACGTCCAGTGCTTATAAATTCTTGAATCCCATAATGGCTTCTCAATAACGTTAATCCTAATGCTGCGCCTAATAAATTCAATATTACATCATTAAAGTCATAATAATTAGTTCGCTGTGGAGAAAGATAATAATATTGGTACGCTTCATCAATGGCTCCGAGCAGTGTAACTAGAGAAAGAGTAGCTAGAAAATTTCTGCATAATGGGAATAACAAAATAGCCATTAGCGCATATTGGATAAAATGTATGATTTCAATATTGACTATGATAAGCAGATTAAGCGACAAGATCATCAGCAAAATACATAAGGAGAAGAAGCCAAGTGGGATCAATGGTTTTTTCAGTTCTCTCAATTTGAGAAAAAGAGAGGCTCCAAAAATCAATAGCAAGACAACACATATACTTAGAATAGTAAGGTCGTAGTTTTTTCGACTTACTCCTTTAAATATGGCGGTAATGCCTACTCCTACTTGCTCATGTGGCAAAGTGACCAAAAGATAAAATGCAAAACAAATAGCTAAATTTACTATTCGATTTTTTGATAGGTAGTCTAATAAAGTTATCACATAGCAAAAATATGTTTTTAGCTAGATTGATCACGCTATTAGAAAAAAAATCAGTAATTAATTTTACTTTTAAGCATTAATATACTTTAATCAAATTAAATACTTATGACATTAGAAGATATCATAACAGGCATTCAAGCTAAGGCAGACAATGCAGACCCTATTGGAAATACACTTAAACTGCAAATAGGAGAAAATATAGTCCATATAGATGGTACAGGTGATAGCAATAAAGTAACTTCTGAGGATAATGATGCGGACTGCGTAGTTTCTATTGACGAAGATAATTTTAAAGACTTAGTCAAAGGTGATCTAAATCCAATGATGGCCTTTATGAGTGGAAAAATAAAGATTAAAGGAGATATGGGTGTGGCGATGAAATTACAGTCATTCTTAGGCTAAGCAATTGCTTCTACCTTATAATTTCAAAATCTTCAAACTGCAGAGGTTCATGTATAGAAGTCACTTCTATGGATTGGACCTCTGCAAATTTTGGACCCAGTTTCGCCCAAGCCTTCAGTTCTTCTAATTGCTTTTCCGAACCCTTTGCAATAACTTTTACTTTCTCGTTGGGAAGATTCTGAACATTGCCTAAAATGCCTAAATCGTCTGCTTTCTCTTTAGTGCTTTTACGAAACCAAACACCTTGCACTTTACCACTAATGATGATCTGTATCGTCTGCATTGCTTTGTTCTTGTGTAGCTTCGGTAGCAGGAATAGCTAGTTTACTTTTCTTTCTACTTTCCATGATCAGTGATCCCGTCATGATCAATGAAGAAATAATGATTACATACAATAATATGCCTTCATCAAACCCTGGGTGCTTAATATCGATTGGTAATTGGTAAAAAAGCAAAACTGTAATTAAACCACGGGGCGCAATAAACAATTCTGGCAATAAATCCTTACCGTAAAACAGCCTCAGAAATATTATACGTACAAAATACAACACCACTAGAATCGCTAAACTAATTATGAATACATTGAAACTAACTAGTGAAGACAAGGTTATGCTGATACCAAAAACTACAAAGAAGAAAGTACGTACTACAAATGCCGTTTCCAATGTAATCAAATGAAACTCTTTTTCAATAATTGCAATTGGGTCTTTTTCTTTACTAGGATTATATTCTTTCTTGAATATTTTAAAAAACTTTGAATGATTAGCAAGCGCTAAACCAAAGAAAAGAATAATCAACAGTGCGCCATATAAATGCAGGAAAACTTTTCCTGCTGAATACAATAATAATAGTATCGCAATCAAAAGAAATAATCTGATATGGCCTTTAAGGTCTTTGAAGATAAATATAAGTAAGTAACTCGCTGCAATAGCAATCACCAACGTAATAACCAAACTGACTCCAAAACTGATACTAGCCTTTTGGATGCCTTCTGAATTCATATTAAGCAGAAAATAAAACACCATGATGCCTAGGATGTCAGAGAACGCAGACTCGTAGACCATGAACTCCTGTTTGATCTTGGACAACTTACCGATACTAGGTATAATGATCGCACTAGACATGATGGCTAAGGGTGTGCCATGGATAAGTGCTTCATTAAAAGTCATTTCGAAAAATTGCTGCAAGACAAATGCAATACCACCAATTGAAAACATCAAACTCAATAATGCGATCAGCACCGCTTTTCCGATGAGTGGGAATTTTTCTTCATTGAACTCTAAATCTAATGCAGCCTCCATCACAATCATAATCACCCCTACTGTACCTAAAACTTTAAGCGCGCTTTGCAAAGAAGATGCAGGAAGGTCAATATGCATAGAATCCAATCCCAACTTCATCAATATTCCTAATACTATGAGCATCAGTACCGCAGGAATATTTGTCTTTTCAGCAAATTTGCCAAATAGATAGGATAGAATAATAACTGCCGAAGCGATCATAATCTGACTATTTGCGTCGCTAAGGTCAAATCCAGATGCTAAAAAGATCATATTTATTCTTGTTTTATGCTTGGCCTATTTTTAAATCCATCATGATTTAGTCACTCATGATTTAGATTTCATCACCAAGCATTACTATTAAATTGCAAAACTAAAATTAAGAAGAAATAACTAATTTTTCGAGGCTATGAATAATTGCCTTCGCAGTGTTGGCCCAAGAGTACTTTTTGGACTGAATCAATGCTTTTTCTTTCCAATGTAGCAGGTTATCCTGACTGCTTAGTAGTTTGACTAATTGCTCAGCTAAAGAATCTACTTTTTGATTGTTGAAATAGATAGCCGCCTCTTCAGCTACTTCTTTTAGCGCCCCTTGACCAGACAGCAAACAAGGGCAGCCGCAAGACATAGCCTCTAATACAGGCAATCCAAAACCTTCATAGTGACTCGGCATTACCAGACATTCCGCATGCGAATATAGTACGGGCAATAAATTTTTTGGAACATAATCTGTTAGTATTATATCCTCTTGAAATTTACTCTTCCCCACATATTCAGTAATTTCATCAAAATCCCATCCTACTTTACCAGTTAATACCAATTGAATGTCGTTCTCCTGATTATTATTACGAATTTTCTCAAAAGCTTGAATGAGAAAGGGAATATTTTTTCTAGGCTCTAAAGTACCTACATGAAGTAAGAAAGGTTTAGAAATTTTTAAGTCCTTGATGGCTTGAGCATCAAATTTTGGGCTATAAAAATCGCTAATACCCAAGGGGACAACTTCTATTTTATCTTTCGTTTGTGGATAGAGTTCTACTACATCTTGCTTTGTCATCTTTGAGTTGCAGAGTACCAGATTCGACTTATTAAAAATTCTCGGTAACAATAACTTGTGCAATTTCTGGCTAGCTAGGCCATGATATTCTCTATGTGTCAAGGGAGTCAAGTCATGAATAAAAGTAGCTTGAGCAATAGATTCAGGCAATCCAAATGGTCCAAAATGCGCCAACTCTACTACTACATCAAAATTGTTTTTTTTGATGTATTTAGGAAAGTTAGTGAACAATCTTGCCCGATGATGAATAAGCAATCCTTTTTTGATTGGGAAAACAACTTCCTTTAATTGTTTAAATTCATTTTTTTCTTTTGCACGAAATACAAATATTTCATGCTCTAAACTTAATGAGTCAATTGCATGGAGTAGCTCTTTACAAAACACGTGGATGCCGGCATACTGAGTATCTAAAGGATCAGCTAAAAATGCAATTTTCATATTACTTGGAAATCAGAGTATTCCTATATAAAGATATATAATTATCAACAGTATCAGAAAGTTCAAAAATTTTCAAAGGTGTTTCTTGCCAATCATCATCTAATGCTTTTTGCATGGCATCTCGCAATTGAGCTCCCGTCAATTCAGTCATTTGAATAAATTTTCCGGAGATCACTTCCGCCAAAGCACCTTTTCCTGAGCTTATTATTGGGGTACCAATAGCCATCGTTTCTACAGCAGCAAAACAGAATCCTTCACTGTAAGAAGGTATGATCACAACTGAACTTTGCGCAATCGCTTTTTTTAGTTGATCAAAAGGAAGATTATGTTTTATGGTTAATTTGTTTCTCAACTGTAGTTTATCAATGATATTATTGATTTCGTTCAAAAAGGGCTTGGGCTCGGTTGGGACAATCAGTTGGTAAATAACCTTTTTCCTAGTGCTTGGCATCTGCTCTATGGCTTGCAGCAAAATTTCTATTCCTTTTGACATCCCAAGTCTTCCAAAAAAAGTAAAAGTGAAAGACTGTTCTGATGGATGATGCTTATCATTTTTAAATTCGGAATAATCCAAACCATTATAGATCATGCAGACCTTTTCAGGGCTTACCCCTTGAGCAATAAGTTCATTTTTGGTGAAATTCGAAACACCAATGAATTTATGAAAGTTGAGTTTGAGTAGCATTTGTTCGAATAAGTAATGAAGCTTTGCTCCCACTTTAGACATAAATGGAAGCTTAAACCATAAGTCGCCCCATACTTCATGAAAGGTAATCAAAACTTTTTTGCCTCTTAATCTTCCAGCTATCCATGCTGGTAGTGCTGCATTGTAAGAAGTAGTATGAATCAAATCACAATCTTTTGCTAGCCTAAAGGCAGCAAAAAACGCAAAGAAGGTAAAGAGATATCTATTAAAGTAGTTTTTACGGTATATCTGAATGTTTCCGTGAGATTCAGTTGCTGGATCCTCAGCATTCTTGAGGGTAGTCAAAATAACTACTTGATGATTTTGCTCGGATAGCTTATGCGCTAGATTGTGGAACAAAGTTTCTACTCCACCGATGTGCGGGTAATAATTTTCTAAGACAAATAGGATTTTCATCCCACCTTCGCTTTTTTATTTTTTTTTAGAGGAATACTGACATTGTCATCTTCTAATTCATCGTTTTTTCTTTTTTCATCGATAGCAATTTTTCTTACCAAATCAGTCATCTGATGTTCTAATTTTTCTATAGTAGATGAAAGATAAAAAACAAAAAGAAATAGTAAGGCGATAGATACAAAGATTACGGCTGTGACATTACTTCTAAAACCAAGGAGAGAAGCTATTTTCATCGAAACTGGATTGGGGATAATCGCCATCATGGTAATAGAGATCCAGAAAAGAATCCATACAATAGCTGCCACTAGAGTTCTCTTTCTTCTTGTATACTGGACAATAGTCCTATATATAAAGAACAAACCGATTATGGGCGTTAGCCACTGATAAATTTCTAGTTGTGCCAATAGTATCATTAAAAGTTTTAGCTTAAATATCTAACGTAGATTTCTAACAATATGTTAGGCATCTCTTCTTTTCAGAAGTTATACTGTTTTTAAGTGCTAAATGCTTTGGAATTGTGACAAAGGTATACATAATAATGCATTGATGCGATGGACAAGTGTTAAAATGTTAAAAGAACTACAACAATTCTAAAGAAGTAATAATGTCTATAATTTTTGGATCATTGCTTGTATTTGCTGCATTTAATAGCATATTCATCTCTTCTTTAGTGTCACTTTTTAGTGCTTTTTCAGCAATTAAGCCATTTAACCAATCTGGACGCTTTAGCTCTATCGCCCAAAGAGCTAAAGATTTGCCTTCAATTTTCTTATTAGATATAGCATTATATTTAGCTAAAATAGGAAGAATAGCTACAGAACCTTTTTGCATAGTTTTTAATACGGGAGCTACTCCATCCTTTCCTCCAAAATATGGGTCTGCCCCATTCTCCATTAAGAGATTCATCATCTTTGGATCTTTGTAGGCTAAGAATTGTGGCGAAAAAGACTGATTAGGATCATTCAATATCTGCTGAATAGATTCCTTTTTAGCTAAAGCAATCTTAAGTAAATCATACATTTGATGTTGTACACATGTATTCAATAAGGTATAATTTCCTTCCTTATCTTTTACATATAAGTTAGCTCCGTGATCAAAAAAGTATATTGCTAAATTCTCTTTACCGCCTTCTATAGCAAGTTGGATGGGTGATTCTCCCTCATGCTCCTTGTTAATATCCTTTACCTGTTTTGTAAAGTACTTTACCGCTTGAGAATCTTCAGATTTGATGGCTGTGATAAGAGAATCAATTACAGGTAAACTTTTATCATATTTTTCATTGATGGCTACTTTTTGCGCATTTTGCAACTCTACTTCATTTGAATCAGGCTCTGAACCGAGCACCACCTCTTTATTCAATTTTAAAGCTTTTGCTTGCTTGGCTTTAGCTTTCATCGCTTCATGTGTAGCGTAGTCTTTTTCCTTTTGTATCTGCCTCAGTACAGGTTCATTATTGGTCAACAAGGCAAGGATATTTCTGTATCCCTTCTCTTCTGCTAGCTGGATAGGTGTTTTTCCATCTAGATTGGGAAAAGATGGACTTGCCCTTTTATCTAAAAGTAGGCGAACAATTTTTTCATTTTCCCAAAAAACGGCTTTATACAAAACAGATTCTCCGTCTTTGGCTCTCACATCTGGCTTTGCTCGCTTATGCAAAAGCATTCCTACAATTAATTCATTATTATTATCAACTGCGATGGGTAATGGAAGCCTCTCCAGCCCATCAGCTTTATTCGGATTGACCCAAGCATTTAGGGATTCTGCTACGGCAATGGGATCACTATTCATTACTCCATTGACAAGATCTGAATTATCTAGTTTTAGCTTGTCAAATAAAGAATATCCTCCTTTTCTAAGTGTGTTATCAACTTGTAGGTAAAATGCTTTTATATCCATTGAGTCTTTTATAAATCTATTAACTTTACTTTAATAAAAGGTGCTATAACTAGTCCCCTGAAAGTTTGTTTGGCTTAAATTTAAACAAAAATATACTTGGACATTATATGAGTAGACAAAATAAGATAGACAATTTTAACCCGAATGGAGTGGGTGTACACAATGACCAATTTATCGGCTTACCATTTGACAGAGATGAAGCTCAAGTTATACTGTTAAATGCTCCTTGGGATTTAACCGTTTCTTCTGGGATTGGAACACATCTAGGTCCAGTAAATATTCTAGAATCTTCTTACCAACTTGATTTTTATGATGATTTTGTAAAAGATGCTTGGAAAATGGGAATTTACATGGAGCCTTTGGATCAAGTAATACTAGATCAAAATAAACAGCTTCGCCCTAGCGCAGAGAATTATATTGCAAGTCTAGAAAATGGGCATGAAATATCAGCGGAACTAAAAGATGAATTAAGAAAAATCAATCTCGCCTGTGACGAAATGCTACAAAAATTGCAGGAAAAGTGTGAATTGGTTTTAAATAATAACCAACGCTTTGGAATTATTGGAGGAGATCACTCTGTCGCTCTCGCTGGCATAAGAGCATGTGCAAAAAAGTACCCTAAATTCGGAATCTTACAGATCGACGCTCATATGGATTTAAGAAAGTCTTATGAAGGGTTTACTTATTCTCATGCTTCCATATTCTATAACGCAATGCAAGTATCTGAGATAGAAAAGCTAGTGCAAGTAGGTGTCAGAGACTATTGTCAAGAAGAGATAAATTTTGCGAACGAAAACGTAAAGAGAATTCAGGTTTATACTGATTCCATGATACAAGAACCCATTTTTCAAGGCAGGACATACGATGATATGTGTTCTGAAATAATTGACAAACTACCTTCAGAAGTGTATATCAGTTTTGACATAGATGGTCTAATGCCCCACTACTGTCCAAATACGGGTACACCCGTACCAGGAGGACTTACTTTTGCTCAAGCCAAATACCTGATCAAAAAGCTTGTACTTAGCGGTAGAAAAATTATCGGATTTGATCTATGCGAGGTGGCAGGCAAAGGGCACACTTTTGATGGTAATGTAGGAGCAAGAATTGCCTATCTGCTGTGTAATTATATGGGAAAAAGCCAAGAACTCACTTAAACGAAAAAACACTTTTGAATCAACTAGCGGACTTGCGATATGGAACAGTGGCCTTAGTCGCTAGACAAAGTGCATGGTCTGTGTAAGCGGTAAACGCCAGATCTTGCATAGCCAGCGGGTTAAGAGCCCACTGCGTGTCGCCTTTAGCTTTAGCGGTGGCGCACCGCGTGTCGCTTTTAGCTTTAGCGGTGGGGCTGCGAAGAGCGAACTGCCTTAGAGGAAGCAGAGCTGCGGAATGTAGCGACTTCAGCCAAAAAAAATTATACTATATCAACAGTTTATATAACCCAATTAGGCATAATACGTTAAAGTATGGTGATAGAATGGCTGGAGTAGGCCTGTAATTAATATATTTGTATATAAAACAATCTAAAAGCTTCCAATATTGAGTTTACAAGTTTGGGACTAACAATTTTGTATATTGCAAAACTATAAAACTAAGGATGCTTAAAAGCCTATTATCTACATACTTAACCACTCTCTTTTTGGTGCTACTGAGCTCTCAGATAGCCTTTTCTCAAATGACCTTGGAAATTACTAAGCAAGAGATTTCATGTGCAAATATGGAAGATGGGAGAGCTATAGTCACAGTAGATGGAGGACAACAACCCTATATGTATCTATGGTCAAATGGCGAAAATAGTCAAGTCATAAATGATTTATCACCCGGCACCTACGAGGTAACCGTAACAGATGCATCTGGAGCTACAGCTCACAGTGCTACTGGGCTCTTAGAACTAAATCCCGTGGGGCTTACGCTAGACACTAAAGATGGTATATGTGGTGAGTCCGGGGAAGTGACCGCTAATATTACTGGTGGAATTGGACCTTTTCAATACAATTGGAGCAATGGAGAATTCACAAGAACAATAACTGTTTTGACGGGCGGAAATTATTCTGTTACAGTCACGGATAGAGGTGCGTGTCCAGAAGTAGACGCTGCTGATGTTATAGTGGATGAAGTATTTTTAAAAATAGACGTTGACTTTGATGCGCCTAGCTGTGCTGGTTTTGATGATGGGTACATCGCCGTTAGCCAAACTGACGGAGTACAACCTGTGACGTATGAATGGAGTGATCAGTCTAATGGTACTTCTATTGAAAATCTTACAGCCGGAACCTACTCTGTCTTTGCTGTGGATGCTAAAGGATGTACTGATGGGTTGGTTGTGCAAATACCTGAACCTGATGAATTGATTGTTGAAGTAGTAAATCAAAATGATGCACTCTTCGCAAAAGTGGAAGGCGGAACACCTTCTTATGAATATAGCTGGAGCAATGGTGTAACGGGAACTACTGTAATAAACAATCTTGATCCTGGTAACTACGGATTAACTGTAGAAGATGCTAAAGGCTGTCAAGGAGAAGGTACAGGTGAAATACTTGGTCCACTAAGCAGTAAAGAAATTGAAGGTTTATCTCTTTTTGAAATAAAGCCTACACTAGTTACCAATCAGCTTGATTTAGAAATTAGCCGTTTATCTTCTGAAAATATTTCCATAGAAATTATTAGCCCAATCGGCACAATCATTTGGGACAATAATACAATTGAAAAAAATTACACCTCTTCTATTGCTATACCTAATCATTGGTCAGCGGGTGTGTATTTTGTATTGCTACAAAGCGAATCAGGCGGAACAACTTATCGTAAGTTTGTGAAAATTTAAAATTCCACAACATCAAGACCTTAGCAGTTTATAAAACCAAACTTTGGAATTAACTCCCTTAAAGTTTTAAATTGCATTCGAACTCAATATATACTCATGCGATACATTTTCAGCATCATAGCATTCTTATTTATTAGCATAGGAGGTTTGCAAGCCCAAGGCTGGGCCAAAAAAGGAAAAAAATTTCAAGCCAATCTTGACAAGTATTATCAAGACCCAATGACTTCTCCCCTTCCGAAAGAAGATGTGGCAAATTTTCCTGGGCATCCTTTTTATCCAGTGAGTAAGAAGTTTATTGTAAAAGCGAGTTTCAAACTCACACCAGATACAAAGCCGTTCCAGATGCCTACTTCTACCGATCGATTGCCGATTTACAGACAATATGGTATCGCCAATTTTGAAATAGATGGAAAACAATATGAACTAGCAGTGTATCAAAACCAAAAACACAAGAGTACCTTGTTTGTACCTTTTTATGACTTGACCAATAGTGATACAACATATGGTGGAGGTCGTTATTTGGATTTAAAATATCCTCGAGGAAAGAAATTAAAGATTGATTTCAATAAAGCGTATCACCCTTACTGTGCTTATAGTGATCGATTCTCTTGTCCAATACCTCCTGCGAAAAACAGACTAGAACTTGAAATACTTGCAGGTGTACAATTACGGTATCAATGAGCAATTTTTTAATGAGCAATGAGCAATGAGCAATGAGCAATGAGCAATGAGCAATGAGCAATGAGCAATGAGCAATGAGCAATGAGCAATGAGCAATTTAGCTAATTTCAAAATTACATTAAAAACTGCTAATGGCTAATTTTACATCGAAAATTGTACATTGAAAATTGCTAACGGCTAACGGCTAACCTACTTATTGCCAAAGCCTATTCCACGCTTGTTGAAGATGAAGCCACTCTTGTCAAGCTTAAAGTTTGCCACGTCTTCATAAGTGATAATGTATTCAGCTGCGGTATCGACATATTCTTCGTCGGCTAAACGGATGTTTTGGAATTTAATCGTCTCCGATACTACTTTCCGTACTGTACGCGCATTACCAAAATACTTGTCACGGTGATCATATAAGAAAGCTAGGTAACTCTCTAGGTGATCGTGAGCCCTATGATCTAGATGATATTTTTTCTCAGTGAACATAGATGCTGCTATTTCCATCAATTGCTTTGGAGAGTAGTCTTCAAATTTGAGCACCTTATCAAAGCGAGAATTCAATCCTGGATTCGCCTTTAAAAACTTCTCCATATTGTCTGTATAGCCTGCAGCAAAAACAAAAAACTCACCTCGATGATCCTCCATTCTCTTGAGGATCGTTTGGATAGCTTCGTTACCGAAGTCTCCTCTATTATCTCCACTAGGCGACGTCAAAGCATAAGCTTCATCAATGAATAAAACACCACCAAGTGCTTCTTCTATTTTTTCATTTGTCTTGATAGCTGTTTGACCCACATATCCAGCTACAAGCCCTTGTCTATCTGTTTCGACCATTTGACCTCTCTCTAGAATACCGAGAGCCTTATAAATTTTGACAAGGATCCTTGCCACGGTCGTCTTACCTGTTCCCGGATTTCCAACCAGTGCGGTATGCATGCTAAAGGAATTGAGTACATCCTTTCCAGTCTTGAAGTAAAACTTCACCAGCACAACCATCTGTGCGATCTGGTCTTTGATATTTTGAATACCAACGAGGCTATTCAATTCTGCAAGCGCTTCTTCGAGTAGATCTTCATCAACTGGAATTTCTGGCTTAACCTTTATTTTACCCAGTTTTATTTTATCAACATCCGCTATGGTTACTCTCGCCAAATCGTCATGCGAATATGCATTAGGATTGCTTGACTTCATGATACGAAGCCCAAGATTAAGTTTAGCTTCTTCGATCAAGTCAAATACGAATCTCGCATTACCAAAAGTTCGATCTCTAGATCTGAAGGCTTCTACGATTAGCTGATTTATCTTTTCTACAGCGTCCGTATCCAAAACTACTTCTTTTTCTAAGCAAGCAAATTTTGATATTTTAATTAATTCCTGAGGTACATAGTCAGAAAATTCAAAATATAATTTGAATCTAGACTTCAATCCCGGATTAGAATCTAAGAAGTGCGCCATCTCTTTTGGATAACCCGCTACAATCAGCACCAAATCACCCGGACCATTAGACATTTCTTTGAGCAGTATTTCTATTACTTCTCTTCCAAAGTCTTTGCTATCATCATTAGATCTAGCCAAGGCATAAGCTTCGTCTATAAACAAAACACCGCCTCTCGCTTTTTCGATAGCCTCTTTTACTTTTGGTGCGGTTTGTCCTATATACTCTCCTACAAGATCTACTCTATCTACCTCATGAACATGCCCTTTGGTCAGTAAGCCCATTTTTTTATACAGCTTACCCATCATTCCTGCCACCGTAGTTTTACCTGTACCAGGATTACCTATAAACACAGAGTGAACATTAACTTCCTCTTCCTCTTGAAAACCTTTGTTTTCGCGCAGTTGCAAAAATTTTATGTAATTGGCGTGATCACGCACTTTCTGCTTTACTTCAGTCAGGCCGATGAGATCATCCATGTTCACCATCAGCTCATCAAAAGAAAGATTCGCATCTTCTTCATCGTCTAACACTAGAGGAGAATATCCATCAGGAAGCAAGACAGGCACATTACCTTCTTCAAATACTTCACCGACGTTGAAAGGAATAATTCCTATCACTGAATTCATAAACACAATCTCAGCGGTGTATTTATCTTGCCTCCAAGACCCTTTGACATTGGACCCCCAACCGGCTGTCAACTTTATAAGCTCATTGCCAAGATCCACTCTCTGCAATCTTACCACTTGCCCTTTGAGTTCACGCGCATTGTTATAAAACTTGGTGAACAGCTCACAGTACCAATTGGATTGCGGATTTATATTTTTGAGAATTATTTCTACGTATATATATCTGGTCTCTTCAGCATTGAATGCTTTCGAATAAGTCCTCTCTTCTTCTATCACATCATCATAGGGACCTTCGTACAACTTAAATGACTTAACTTCCAGATAAGGATTAGCTATCTCATCTGTCCCTTCAGCCTCCTCTATATAAAAATACTTAGTGGCTACCACTACCCCATCTATCCATGCTTCCCAGTAGTAAGTACCCTTCTTCCAAAACTTACCTTCCTTCTTATTTCCCCACCCTTCACGAATGTAAACGATGTTATCATATTTGGAAATCACCTTCTTTTTGATCGGTAAGCTGCAGAGCTCCACCCTATCATTCTTAAGCTGAAAACATTTTAGCTCAATTTCAGCCTCCCAATCCTCCTCATCAAAAAGTTTATTGAAAAAAGACAACTCAGCATAGATGTAGCTGGTATTATATCGATCAAAAACTTGGCGATATTTCTTCTTATTGTCTGCTAACCACTCCGTAGACGAGTACACCTTGAGTTCTCTGAACTTATAGTTTATGACGTTATCCGGTAGTTGATACCCTTCTGACATAGTGATTTATAGTAGTTATTACAGTATTCTAAACACTAAATGTATAAAACTTAGTGCATTCATTTGCTTTATTAATAACGCATTTTTCCACATTCCGTTTCTTTCTTAAATATTAATTAACAAGAGTGAGACCACTCCGAAAACTCACGAAACCACAAAATCACTCTTTTGGCGATATTTTTCATTTTCTCAACCCACTGATGCTCAGGCACGCCAACATGTTGTCGCACAGGCATCACTGAATTTCGAAAATAAAAAATATCATCCAAAATAGCCCATTTTTTGCAATCCGCTAGCTTCCGGAGTGGTCTCAATAGTCTATGATTTTATCGCCATATCGGTCCTCAAAGACAAGCTTGGAGGCCTAATCTACGCGCTCACAGCTCTTATTTATTTACGCTATAAATAACTAATTTACTATTAATTCTATAGCCTACTATCAGTTGGAAGACCATTGTTGCAATAAGTATGAGGGCGATCCCCGATGAAAAAATCGGGTCAGGCTCTCCATGACTTCGCTGCGCTACGGTCCCTATGTTCCGTACCTCCACATAGTGACTGGCTCTAAATCGAGCCATCATTCCTATCCTTATCGCAAAAAAAATCAACTTTGATCCCATTGTCGATTTTTACGAATTAAAAAAAAGGAACGCTGAATATAATCATCAAAAGTGCAAGGAATAGAAAACAGGCAACCTATTTTTCGGAATGAAGAGTCAATCATGTGTGCTCTACACACAATACAAGAGGGAGTACGAGCATTTCAATAAAGCGTTTGCAAATTCATAAATCGTATATAGTTTCTATTCACCTTGACTTTATAGATGGATTACTCATTTTGATTTTGTAGAATGGTTACAGACAAGGACATTGCAAACTTTTATATGAAAACTTTGATTATCAAATTAACTCATTTAAAGCGGAAGTTGATATAAGTAGAAACTTTTAAATTGTTATTGAATCATAATTCTCTATGATATTGGTGAGATGCGTATGCAGTTTGGTGAATTTTTTTTTCACATCGTGGAATTCTTCTAGGTACGCTTTAAGGCTTTTACAGGAAGTATAAACGGTAAATAAAGATGAAGAATAGTATAAAGATAAAGTGATCTTATCTTTCTCTTTTAAATGTTTATCTGAACGAACATTGAGCCTTACAAAGTCCAAAGAAACTTGAAAATCAAAAAACATTTTTTCTAAATAATCTTCATGATTTCTTAAAAAACCTCCTTCTATAAAATTCTTTGTATCCTCAATTAATTCTGCGGGTTCAAAATCATCTTGTGCCTTTTCAAAAGTTCTTTTCAAATTAAGAAGTACACTTTCTCCATTTAAAACAAGATGATCTCCAACAAAATTTCTTGGTGCAAAGTTTATCTTAACTTGATTAATCAATGATTCTACTTTTTCTCTTTCACGATAAATTATATTTGTCAATCTAGTAATAATAAACTCTTTTCTCGTTTCAGCAAGTTCGTCGGCCTGTAGTTTCAAATCCTTTCTTTGTAGAAATATTGCAAAAATAACTCCAGCAAGAGCTAGGCCTGAAAAGAGTGCATTGATAAATCCAAACATATCTCCAAAAGTGCCTCTTGTAGGCATTTCGGGAATTATTCGCATTATATAAACTCCATATCCCAAACAAATGCAAACCATCAATAAGGAAAGAGTAAACAGATCTGAAAGCTGTATATCGTTTTTATTTTTCTCGTTATTTTTATTTTCCATGTCAGATTTACTACGAAAATATGTACCTATAGCTACCATTCTATCTTACTGCTTTTAAAGTGTTCATGTTCAGCTTTCATGTTTTTTCATAGTCGATAATTGAATTTTATCTTTTTCTAAGAAAGAAGAAAATAAACTACAAAAATTAGAATTGAGCATAATTTGTGCATTAAAATTATGTTCGAAAATATTCTCTAACTGAATTATATTATATGCTTTATGATGAACCTAAAGATAGGGATAAAGATTCACCTGCAAAATTCTTTAGAAAAAACAAATCTCACCTTGTTTTTCACAAAGAGCGCAGAGTAAGCTGACATATCGCGACTCGCCGAAGGCGACAAAGCTCGACAAGGCGGAGCCGCGTTAGAAGCTAAGGATGGTAGTGGTATCTTCGAACCCCAGTAGGGACGCATTGACATGCGTCTCTACTGGGGTTCGACGGTAGGAACGGACAGCCTGACACGGCAACACAAAGGCCCACGCTTTTTTCAAGCGTGGGCCTTTGTGTTGCTCGTGGAGCTCCCAAATAATTAAGAAATATTTTTATTTTGTAAGCGTAAATTCTCCGCTGAATACTCTTTGGGTTCCGTCGAGGAAAGTGATTTCTGCGAACCAGACGAAAACGTCATTGGGCAGTCTTTCACCTCTGTATGTTCCGTCCCATCCGGTATCGTCATTGATCGGAAAGTCTACCTCTTGGCTATAAACTGTCTCTCCCCATCTAGAAAAAATCTGTAGCCTATTGACCATAGTTCCTTCCGTTCCGTATAGCGTAAAGATATCATTGATACCGTCTCTATTGGGTGAAAAAGCAGTCGGGGCATAGAAATCAAAATTCTTTCGGACGCTGATGTTGATAAATTTATCTTCTGTACATCCGTTGGCATCAGTCACATTGACTGAAAAAGTGGTACTATTCAATACTAAGCCAGAAGGGTCTTCGCAATCGATACAATCTAGTTGGTCAACATTCAATCCACCCCATAGGTATGTATAGTCTGGAGTACCTCCAAAAACACTTGTATTGAAGTTGATTTCATCTCCGAGATCTATAACTAAATCCGAGTCAATGATGATATCTATAGGGTTGGGTTCGGTGACTACAATATTAGATATCTCTCTTTCGCATCCAAAACTATCTCTCACAACCACCTCGTAAGTGCCGGCTGTAAGGTTTTCGAAAATCGGCAAATTGCTCTCAGCTCCTGTGTTGATAGAATAAGTAAATGGGGCTATGCCATCTATCATATCTAGTGCAATCGAACCATCTCTAGATCCTGCACAGCTTGTCTCTGTAGGGATCGCCTCGCCCAAGATAGGAACAGGTGCGGTGATCACTACACTGTCTATAATGGAACAATTCACAGCGTCTGTGATGGTAAGTATATAGGTGTCTGCGCCCAGATTCTCAAGGGTGGTCGCGGTGGACCCCGTAGACCAACTGTATGAATAGCCAGGTGTCCCTCCTACTACATCGGTCTGGATCTCCCCGTCGTTGCCTTCACAAGTGGCATCACTAGGCATAAGCGCTAAGTCTAATCCACTGGCACCGATAACTTCAAAAGTTTGCTCTTGAGTGCAGCCATTGGCATCTGTCACGGTGACTGTGTAGTCCCCTGCCGTAAGGTTATCGTTGGTCGCTACCATGGCGCCATTGTCCCACATAAATTCATAAGAGCCAGCTCCACCAGTCGGTGTTACTGTTATCTCTCCCGAAGGATCTCCTGGACAAAATACGTCTTGACTTATGCCTGCTATTTCTATTGGCGTAGGGTCGTCGATAGTAAATGTCGCCGTAATCAGGCAACCCATATCATCGGCTACTTCGACCATGTAATCTCCTGCCGGTAGGTTACTGGCTGTAGCGCTTGTTTGTGCGTTGGCATCATCCCATAAATAGGTATATGTACCTGAACCTCCACTAACCGTAAGCTCAATGGTAGCGTCTGTATCTCCGTTACATAAAAGAGGTGTGATAACGGAATCATCAATTTGCAACATCGATGGTGTACTCACATTGACTGTGGCCGTCTCTACACAACCGTCGCTATCTTCTACGATGACTTCGTATTGACCAGGGGCTAAATTAGTTGCCGTACTCGTAGTCTGTCCGTTAGAATCGTTCCACAAATAGGTATAAGTACCCGAGCCTCCTGTAGCTGTCACGGTAGCTGTACCTGATGGCATAGGTCCACAACTAGAAGGTGTAGCAGAT
>CALIEI010000179.1 GCA_938022165.1 uncultured Saprospiraceae bacterium
GCTTTTTAATCGGCTCATTGGCTCAAGAAAATCTATAGTAGATGATGTCAGTGGGGTGACTCGTGATCGACAGTACGGTTCTAGCAATTGGAATGGTAAAGAATTTACGGTGGTGGATACGGGTGGTTTTGTAAAGAAAACTGATGATATCTTTGAAAAAGAAATTCGCTCTCAGGTACAGATCGCTATCGATGAAGCGACGGTCATCTTGTTTATGGTGGATGTGACAACTGGTATTACCGATCTCGATGAAGAGGTTGCCAATATGCTGCGCAAGTCAAGCAAGCATGTTTACCTAGTCGTCAACAAGGCAGATAATCAACAGCGACTACTTGATGCAAATGAATTTTGGAGTCTTGGTTTTGAGAACACTTTTTTCTTATCATCTATACAAGGAAGTGGAACGGGTGAACTGCTCGATGAAGCCGTTACCCATATCCAAGAAATTAAAGACGCCACCAGCGAGCTTCCAAAAATAGCTGTGATAGGACAACCTAATGTGGGGAAGTCTTCCTTCGTAAATGCGCTGCTTGGTGAGGACAGAAATATAGTGACGAAAATCGCTGGAACAACGCGGGATAGTATCCACTCTCATTATAAAAAGTTTGACAAAGAATTTTTGCTGATAGATACCGCCGGACTCCGTAAAAAAGCGAAGGTTCATGAGGACTTAGAATTTTACTCGGTCATGCGTGCCATCAACGCCATCGAAGAAGCGGATGTCTGTATCTTGATGATTGATGTCAACGAAGGAATGAATGCCCAAGATCTGAGTATTTTCAGCTTGGTAGTGAAGCGAAATAAAGGGCTAGTCATCATTGCTAATAAATGGGATCTTGCTACTAAGGAAACCAATACGCTTCGAGACAAAGAGGCTGAGATCAGAAACCGTCTCTCTCCTTTTAGCGATGTACCTATCATCTTTACCAGTGTACTCGAAAAGCAAAGAATATTTGATGCGGTTGACACTGCATTGGTGGTATGGCAAAATCGTCAGCGCAAAATCCCTACTTCAAAATTAAACGAAGTAATGCAGGAAGCTATGGAGCGCAATCCGCCTCCTTCGCATAGAGGAAAATTCATCAAAATAAAATACGTCACTCAACTACCGACGTATTTTCCGGCATTTGCCTTCTTTTGCAACTACCCAAAACACGTCAAAGAAAGTTATCGTCAATACCTAGAAAACCAACTGCGCGAGCACTTTGAGCTAAGTGGCGTGCCTATTGCTATATACTTTAGAGATAAAAGTAAATAAACATAATTCGCTAATATGCCTTATTTAGACACAGCTCTTGCGGGAGCACACATAATAGAGCCTAGGGTATTTGAAGACCATCGTGGTTACTTCTTTGAATGTTATAATAAGAAGAGCTTTGATGAAGCTACGGGTACAAATACCGATTTTGTACAAGACAATGAATCTTACTCTGGATTTGGTACCCTGAGAGGGATTCACTACCAAGCTGGAGAACACGCTCAAGCTAAACTGGTGCGAGTCATCCATGGAAAAGTACTGGATGTAGCAGTAGATCTGAGAGAGGACTCACCTACCTATGGTCAATATGTCAGCGCAGAATTATCAGGCGAAAACAAGAAGATGCTATTCGTTCCTAGAGGTTTTGGACATGGCTTCGTGGTCCTATCAGAGACTGCTGTCTTTGCTTATAAATGCGACAACCTATATAATAAGGAGTCTGAAGGAGGTATCATATATAATGATCCAAAACTAAATATAGATTGGGGCATTGATGCGAAGGATATCATCCTCTCTGAAAAAGACGCCATCTTACCTACCTTTGGTAATCATCGTAAAGCAATATAAAAACAGATTATGATTCTCGTCACTGGTGCAAATGGACAGGTAGGATCTGAGATAAATCATCTATCCTCAGCTTACCCTTTTGAATTTATTTTTACAGATGCTGCTGATCTGGACATCACAAATAGTGATGCGGTATTTGAGTTCTTCAAGAAAAATGAAATCACCTATGTGATCAACTGCGCAGCATACACCGCTGTAGATAAAGCTGAGGAAGATAAAGAGCTTGCTGCTGCAGTAAATGTACAAGGCGCTATGCATCTCGCACAAGCCTGCACTTTGAGAAATATTCCTTTGGTACATATCTCTACTGATTATGTTTATCACAATAGTCAAAACACACCTTTTGTAGAAGGGGATCAAACCAATCCGCAAGGTGTATACGCCGCTACTAAACTAGAGGGTGAAGAGGCTATCAAAAAAATTCATCCACGTAGTATGGTGATTCGCACCTCTTGGGTGTATTCTACCTTCGGAAATAACTTTGTAAAAACGATGCTTCGCCTCGGCAATGATCGAGATGAGCTGAGTGTGATCTTTGATCAAATAGGCTCTCCTACTTATGCTAGAGATTTGGCAAAAGGCATTCTAGATATTTTGCACAAACTAAAGCAAGGAGACGTATCCGATACGGCATTCAATACCACTTATCACTATAGCAATGAGGGCGTTTGTAGTTGGTATGATTTTGCCATCGCCATTTTTGACATCAACAATGTCTCTTGCCATGTGAAGCCAATCGTAACTGCACAGTATCCCACCCCTGCTAAACGACCTCCATTCAGTTTATTGAATAAGACTAAAATTAAAGAGGCTTTTGGATTGGAGATTCCTTACTGGAGAGATAGCCTGAAGGCGATGTTGGGGGAAATGTGAAAAAAGGTACAAGCTGCTAGGTACTAGGTACAAGCGAAATGTAAAACAGAAAGATGCAAAATAATAAATGTAAAAGTGAAAGTAAAAAACCAAAACTTTTATACCAAAAGGCTAATTCCTAGACACCTAGACACCTAGATACCTAGACACCTAGACACCTAGATACCTAGATACCTAATTAAGGTTTCTCGCCACCACAATCGGTTCCTTAAATACATTCCGGTCACCAGACGGCGTTAGCAACTCTACCCATAGAATGTAGATTCCCATTTTGGCTACCCTTCCTTCTGCGGTGGTGCCATCCCAATTTACTGTGGTACTCGGCGCTAAAATTTGATTGGGTAAAAGTTGTAAAACTTCTCTTCCTTGATCATCATAGATACGCATAGATCCAAAAAAATCGGCTTGATCCAATTTAAACTGAACTTGCATAAAGTCCTTAAAACCATCTTGATCAGGCGAAAAAGTAGGATTAACAATCTCAAAAAACTCTCCGTCGGTTATTGTGGGGTTTCTGATAACTTGTGCATTTTCATAGCCTGGTGTACCGAAGCCTGTAGATTGAGCTCCCGATGCCCAGTTAGCATCTTCAGAGGCCGGGGTATCAAAATTGATACGCTCCAAAGAAACGCCATTCTTATCGGCAATAAAGCCAGAGTGTAGATCATCATCGTAATTAAATGAATCTATATTTAACGCAAGTCCATTCTGAAAAGAAGTGATGCTGACATTACCCGCGTCATCATCTAATCTTGGTAAGGCATTTTCAAAAATGGTATTTGGATTTTCGAGAGGATATCTAGAAAGGATGTCTGACTTATCTGGTGTGATGCAAGCATAAGTCTCAGGAAATAATAAGTGATCAATATTGACAGCTTCAAATTGGCCAACTTCTGGAGATTGGTTTTCGATCTGTATATCTGATAAATCGATAATACGATTGGAATTGTTATAGACTTCAACATAG
>CALIEI010000180.1 GCA_938022165.1 uncultured Saprospiraceae bacterium
CTCAGAGTTTTGCCTTAAGCTTCCTTCAGATTCCACCTCACGATGGACACCCTTGCTCTTAGCTAGTGGTTAGCACTACTTACCTCCACAGTGGACTTTCACCACCTAGTTAATCCGCATGCACGGCACACGGGGCCATCCACTTTGGATCAAATACTACATTGTCTTGAGACAATGTAGTATTTGATCCAGTGGTCGGGCTCTCTGTTATACCCCGCAAAAAAAGCGGGGTGCCACTGCCGATCCCTTGTCCAGTAGGGCTATAGCTATTCGCATCGCCCAAATTACATTTGTAGAAAAAAAATAAAAATAGAAAACCAGTAGATTCAGGTCTTCATAATAAATTAATCGATATGTATATTTCATTTATTATCAGTACAATTTTTCTAAACACTAAAAAGAGACCTTTTGTAGAAATAACACTTTAGATTAATATTATATAATTGAGAATTAGAGCAGGTAAATTATTGGCATTCTGATATTTATAAATTTGCCTGAATTAGATATTAAAAAATAATATTAAATTGCTTTTCTGTGAGCAAAAAATTTTCAACTGATCACTGAAAGTTGTATTTTTACATAATAAAACCTACCATAAAAAAGAACTGGAATTCCCCCGAAGTTCTCCGATTTACGAGATTGAAGTATTAGATTATAGTTTTAATTAGGTTAGTTAAAGCTTCATATAAATATCAAATACTTTACCGCAACCTACCAAGTAAGCAAACATATATGTGTATATGTCATACTGACAATGGTGTCTGTATGACTAAAATCATTTTATTAAAACAAACACTGATGAATTTATTAACACACAATTCTTCTACTCCATTTGTGAATCAATTGAGTAGCATGTTTTCACTTAACTTAAAGGCTACTTTTTTCTTAGTAGGTCTTCTTGTTTTTATTGGAAATGGCTCCCTTACTGCAGAAACATCCTACACAACCTGTGATGATGTGACTGATGGTGGGACTATTGCAGGTGATGAAACTGGTTGTAATGATCCTGTTTTTGACCCTTCCCTTATTGTAAGCACAAGTCCTGCGACAGGCGGATCTGGAGCATTAGAATATTTATGGATGAGCACTACTGATGATCCAAATGGTGTATCTGCTATTTGGAATATTATTCCCGGTTCATCAGGAGAGAGTTTCGACCCAGGTCCAATCACGCAAACCACCTACTATAGACGATGCTCAAAAAGAGAAGGATGTCCTATTTGGATTCAAGAATCAAACACTGTTATCAAAGAGGTAGGCTGCAATACAGTCAATCTTGGTGATTTAGTATTCAACGATTTGAATGGCAATGGAATTCAAGACGCTGGCGAGCCAGGCGTTGCAGGTGTGATGGTAAAACTCATCTCAGCTGGCCCAGATGGCATTTCTGGCACCAGTGATGACTTCATTGAAAGTACAGTCACTACCGACAGCAATGGAAACTACTTATTTGTCGACGTAGCTGCAGGTACTTATGTCATTGAATTTATGAGTAACAGTTTACCTGATGGATTTGATTTTACATTGCCGAATGTTGGTGACGACAACAATGACAGTGACGCTAATGCTATTGGACAAACTGATCCTTTTACTATTGATCAAAACAGCATGGATGATTTATCCTTCGATGCGGGAATTACTGCAGGCTGTGATTTAGAAATCAAAAACATTACAGGTGTTGATCCACAATGTAATCCTGGTACAGGAATAATTGCACTTTCGATTCAAGGTGGAACTGCTCCTATTACATATTTATGGAATAATGGAGCTACTACTGAAGACTTAGACGGAGTACCAGCAGGTACTTATTGTGTGACTATTACTGATGCAAACGGTTGTACAGATACAGGCTGCGCAACTATTACAGGTCCTGATCCAATAACAGAAACTGTTCAAATCACCCCTACTACTTGCGGCACCCAAAACGGGAGTATAGATCTTTCTATTACGGGAGGAACTGGACCGTACACATATCTATGGAATAATGGCGCTACTAGTCAAGATCTATTCAATCTTGCTGCTGGTACCTATTGTGTTGTTATTACAGATAATAATGGCTGTGAATTAAACGCATGCTATGTTGTCAATTCATCAAATGGCAATACAGTTACAGTTAATCCATCAAACAGTACTATCTGCCCTGGAGAAACGGTAACGCTAACTGCTAGTGGAAATGGCACGTATTCTTGGTCTGCTACAGGTGGTACATTTAACACAACAACTGCTCAGAAAGTAATCTATACCATGGCTATGCCTGGTACTTATACTATCACGGTTCAATCTACTACAAGTCAAGGCTGTACAGCGATGGGTACTGCAACTGTAGTGGTTGCTAATCCGCCATCTATTTCTGGTAATGCTAATGATGCTACTTGTGGCGCTAATAATGGAAGTATTTCTACTTCTGTTTCTAGCGGAACTGCTCCTTACACTTATGCTTGGAACAATGGAGCGACTACTGCGGATTTAAATAATATCCCTGCTGGTCAATATTGCGTGACGGTCTCTGATGCTAATGGATGTATAGATACTGAATGCTTCAATGTCAATAATCCAGCAGTTACTCCAGTAACTGTAACGCCTACTAATCAAACTATTTGCCCAGGAGAATCTGTTATACTCACTGCTAGTGGCGCTAGTTCTTATAGCTGGTCTGCTACAGCTGGTAACTTGAGCAGCACTACTGGATCATCTGTCACCTATACTATGGGAATGCCTGGTACTTATACTATAACTGTAAATGCTACTGACGCTAACGGTTGTGCATCTATGGCAAATGCAACTGTAGTGGTGGCTAATCCACCATCTATTAGTGGTAATGCTAATGATGCTACTTGTGGTGCTAATAATGGAAGTATTTCTACTTCTGTTTCTAGCGGAACTGGGCCATACACTTACGCATGGAGCAATGGAGCGACTACTGCGAATCTTAATAACCTTCCTGCTGGTCAATATTGTGTAACTGTTACTGATGCTATTGGATGCATAGATACAGAGTGTTTTAATGTAAATGAATTGGGGGCTAATCCAGTTACCATAACACCTACTAATCAAACTATTTGCCCAGGTGAAACGGTAACGTTTACCGCTAGTGGTGCTAGCTCTTATAGCTGGTCTGCTACAGGTGGTGTATTCAACACCACAACTGCCCAGACAGTAATCTATACTATGGGAATGCCTGGTACTTATACTATAACTGTAAATGCTACTGACGCTAACGGTTGTGCATCTATGGCAAATGCAACTGTAGTGGTGGCTAATCCACCATCTATTTCTGGTAATACTAATGATGCTACTTGTGGCGCTAATAATGGAAGTGTTTCTACTTCTGTTTCTAGCGGAACTGGACCTTACACTTATGCATGGAACAATGGAGCGACTACTGCGAATCTTAATAACCTTCCTGCTGGTCAATATTGTGTAACAGTTACTGATGCTATCGGATGTATAGATACAGAGTGTTTTACGCTTTTAGAATCTGGAGATCTATCTGTGAGTTTAGATCCAATGAATCCTTTTTGTCAAGGAGCTGATAACGGAATGGTTACAGCTAACCCTACTTATTCCGGTACTGGAAGTTTAACATATACTTGGAATACCGGGGCAACAACTAATAAAATAAGCAATCTTGCCGCTGGTACATATTGTGTAACTGTTACCTCTACTGATGGATGTGAAGACACGGCTTGTACTACACTTACTGCTCCTGAAGCAGTTGTTGCCGATGCGATTATTGGTGCAGCAGGTTGCAATCAAGCTAATGGCAATATCAAACTTACTGTCTTTGGAGGAACTGCTCCTTTTACTTATAAATGGGATAATGGTGATACGACTAGAGATATAGAAGGACTAGCTGCAGGCGTTTACTGCGTTACTATCTGCGATGCACTAGGTTGTACTTTCACAGGTTGCTTCACTGTTGATGGCGGTGTTGATTTCACTAGTAGTATTTCTACTACAGATGCCACTTGTTACGGTGGATCTGATGGATCAGCAACTGTTTCACCAACTGGTGGAAGCGCTCCATTCACTTATCTTTGGAATACAGGTGCTACTACTGCGACTATAAACAACTTAAGTCCTGGCAACTATTGTGCAACTGTTACTGATATATTTGGTTGTTCTGCTGTTTCATGCGCTGATGTAAGTGCACCTGATCCAGTTGACATCTCAATTGCATCAACTAATACAACATGCGGTCTAGACAATGGAACATTATCTGTTTCATCCACTAATATGATTTCAAGTATACTTTGGAGTAATGGAGCTACTGCTAATACCCTATCCAATATTGCGGCAGGTACCTATTCTGTAACGATTACAAATACTAATGGATGTACTGCTTCTGGATCAACTACTGTTTCAGTTTCAAATGACATTGCAGTTGACATAAGTCCATCTAATAGCACTATTTGTCCTGGCGAAGAAGTAATGCTTACTGGTACAAGTAGCTTATCTCCAGCAGTCAGTTATTCTTGGTCTGCAACAGGAGGCAACTTAAGTTCATTGAACACTAGCGGTACGACTTATACTATGATGATGCCCGGTGTTTATACTATTACACTTGATGTACAAAATGCTGAAGGGTGTACAAGTTCTGATCAAGCTACCATAACAGTGCGTGATCCTAACGACCCAATTTGTAATCCAGTAGATGACACAGTAAATATTGGTGACTATGTTTGGTTTGATATTAACAATAATGGAATTCAAGATCCTAATGAATTAGGAGTTGGTGGAATAGATGTAAAACTTATGACTGCTGGACCGGATGGTACATTCTATACAGCCGATGATGTTACTGTTGATCTAGTCACTACAAACGCTCAAGGTTTTTATCTTTTCGAAGATGTTGCGCCTGGCGATTATGTAATAATGTTCTGCCTAAGTTCATCTGATACTGAATTTACTAGTCAAGATACTGGTGGAAATGATTTAGTAGACAGTGATGCCAATCCAGCAAATGGTAAGACAGATCCTTTTACAGTGGTTGCAGGACAAGATGATGATCTTAGCTTTGATGCTGGCATCATACTTCCTCCATCAGGTTGTGATAACATAATTGATGGCGGAGAGATCTGTTGTAGCCAAATTATTTGTGGTGCAAATGGACCTGTAGATCCTATCACAAATGTTACTTCACCAAGTGGAGGTAGTGGAGCTATTGAATATATCTGGATGAGTTCAACAGTTGGAGGTGCAGTCAATATGACAAACTATCAACCGATACCTGGTGCTACTGGGCCTGAATATCAACCAACAAATATATTTCAGACTACTTTCATAGTTAGATGTGCACGTAGAGATGAATGTACAGTTTACAAAGAAAGTAACATCATCAAACTTGAAGTAAGACCTTCTCCTGCTGTAAATATTCAGAGCTTACCTGCTTTCATTTGTGTTGGAGAAACAGATGACTTCAATGCTACAAGTGGTGGCTCTGGTGTTACTTACGAATGGGACTTGGGAGAAGGTGCTAACCCAAGCACTGCTACTGGTCAACATCTTACAAATATTTCTTGGAGCACTCCAGGTACTAAAATAGTGACTTTGACTACAACGAATCAGTTCTGTTCAGCTACCATTGAAAGAATGGTGGAAGTAGGATCATGTGCAAATCAATCAAATGACAGATTCATTAGCATAGAAGCATTGCCTGTTCCTCAAGAGATGGAAGTGGACTTGAGATGGGAGACTAACAAGAACATGAATGACTTTACTTTCTTAATTGAGCATTCAGCCGATGGAGAAAATTATGAGATCATTTATAACATGGAAGGAAAAGAAGCATTCGAAAATAAGAACTATAGTTTCTTAGATGAAAATGCTAGACCTGGAAGAAATTATTACCGTATCAAGCACATCAATAATAATGGTAGAGTTGACAACAGTGATGATGTGATGACTATAATAAATGACTTCCAAGTAGATAGATTCATAGTATTCCCAAATCCTACTCAGGATTATGTAATTTTTGAAAGTCTAAAACTTACTGATGAGCAAGGAACAATCATGATATCAGATATGAAAGGTACTATACTGGATCAAATAGTAATACCGGCAAATACAACCCGTCATACTATCGATATTTCAAACTATCCTCCAGGTAACTATACTTTCTTTATCAAATACGATGATATAAGATCTTATCCTAGAATGATCAATAAAATAGACAAGTAACCTACCATAATATTAATTTTGTGAAACCGAGTAATGGGAACATTACTCGGTTTTTTTATGTTCTAACAGTAACTACACATTCCTTATTTCTGTATTATTCATGATACAGACGAGAATTGGAACAACTAAACATCGCCAAATAAATAACACAACACACTATCATTCAGAACGTTATACCCATTTTGTATATATTTTAACACTTAAATTAACTTTTCTTTTAAGTGTTTTTGGCTTGATTTTGAGTCTTATAGGCAAAGGAGAGAATCTTAATTTTTGATTCCCTTTATTTCTTCATCAAAATTATAACGCTATGAGAAATTTGATGATTTTAGCAGCAATGCTTTTATTTTGTAGTTCAGCATTATTTGCGCAAGTAAAAGAAAAATTTAGAGACAACAAGAATACTTCTACCATTGTAGTAGTAAAAGAGGACAATGCAATTGATCAAAATCTTTTGGATGAGCACTTTGATCTAAATGAAATGAGTATGAGTGATCAGATAATGATTACTACTGCACCAGATCAAGCTCCACCTCCACCAGACTTGGAAAATGCAACGGCTAGTACTGGTGAGAATATTGAAGACTTCTTTGAAGATTTTGACTCAGAAGAAGTTGAAGTTCTTACTGAAACTGACGCTCCTACTGAGCAGACTGTTGAAGTAAAGGAAACAAAAGAAGAAGATATTTCTAGCACTCCCAAATCAAGAAAACCTGTTAGCAGTACAGTGCGTCCGGCTAGTACTAGAGCAAAAGGTACCTATAAAGTAAAGAGCTCTGCTCAGGTAAAAAAAGCAGCTCAGAAAAAATACTTCGGTAAAAAGAAGAAGAAAAACAAAAAGAGAAAGCGCTATAATAAAAGAAAATCTAATAGCTGCTACAGCTTCTAAAAGATACTAATAAAAAAAGGCTTAGTGTAAACGCACTCTAGGCCTTTTTTTTATTAATTGGAAACTGCACTCCAATATTCAATGCTGTGTTTGAAATATAGACTTTGTTTGTCCCAGAATGAAGTATCCCTATAAATCCTTGGTATTGTTCTAATGACATTATAAGATACAGTCTAGAACCTATTCGTCTTTTCAATTCTAAATTTATAAGGCCACCTAAATCGAAACGCTTTAGTTCAATATCTTCCTTATAGAGAAACTCTAAACCATTTTCATTAAGAAGATAGTTTTCAATTTGATGATTAGCTAGAAATGAAATTGAAGCACCTAAGCCAACAGCCATTGAGTATTTTCCAATGCTCAACTCTCCTTTTGGTACAAACTTAAAAGAAAGATATTCTAAGTTAACAGTGTTTACGAAGAAGAAATTTTCATCGACTTGTCTATAAAGCGTATTCGCTCCTAAACTTCTATAGTTTAAACTACCCGAATAAATGAGATTTTTATTGACTCTATGATTATAGCCTACAGAGAAGGTCAAAGCATTTCTGAAGGATGTACTTAATATTGTTGCATTAGCTTTTTGCGTAAAAATAGGAATATGAGAGTCGGAAATTCCTCCAGTAAAATAGTAACTGTTTTGCCCTATCATACTCAAGGGTAAACAACTAAATAGTACTAGGATACATGTTATTTCAATACGCAAGTGGTTTATCTTTAGTTGGCTCTAAAGTAGGGTAACGTAAGATTTGACGTTCCTATTCCGTTGGCGATTAAACTTTAACACTTTTTCCTGGATTAATTTTTCAGTGCCTCTTTAAAAAGTCTCAAACAACGTTCACGAGCTTCTTTATGATCCACTATTGGCGTGGGATATTCCTCAGTTTCAAATTCAGGTACCCATTTTTTGATATACTCAAACTGTTTATCAAATTTCTGTTGCTGGCTATAAGGATTAAAAATTCTGAAGTAAGGTGCAGCATCTGTACCACAACCAGCAGCCCATTGCCACCCCCCGCTATTGCTTGCCAAATCAAAGTCTAAAAGTTTTTCGGCAAAATAGGCCTCTCCCCATTTCCAATCCGTCATCAAATGTTTGGTTAGGAATGAAGCTACTATCATTCTTACCCGATTGTGCATATGGCCGGTAGCGTTAAGTTCTCTCATACCAGCATCAACAATAGGATATCCAGTTCTCCCCTTTTTCCAGGCTTCAAAATGCTCTTCATTATTCACCCATTCTATGGCATCATATTTTGCTCTAAATGGTCCTTCTTCCACATGAGGAAAATGATTTAATATATTGGAATAAAAGTCTCTCCATATTAATTCGCTCAAAAAAGTATCGCTTAAAGTACTTGCCTTGCGAGCCTTTTCTCTGATACTAATGGTACCAAACCTGAAATGAATCCCCAATTTAGAAGTCCCATCGATTGCAGGAAAATTTCTATTATCAGCATAAGCTTTTATCAGACCTTGAGTAACCGTATCTTTTGGAATACCTAACTCACTCTTTTTAAAACCCATATCCGTCAAACTTGGCATCTCTGCCGATATTCCTTTTTTGAAATGATCAGCGTACTTCATGGTAGGATATGCTTTGAAATAATAAGAGGATTTCAAATTTCCTTTTGATTTAGATTCTGCAACTGCCTTCCACACTTTAGAGTATGGTGTGAAGACCGTATAAGGAAGACCATCTTTTTTCATCACTTCATCATTGTCAAAAATGACATGATCTTTATAAGCTTTAAATGATATATTACTTTTAGCAAGGAGCACAGAAATTTTTTGGTCTCGATTTTTAGCATAAGATTCATAATCACGATTAGTATACACAGTATCAATACTAAAAGTGTTTATAAGTTCCTTCCAAATTTTTTCTGGTTCGCCATACTTTACCACTAAGCTCGATTGATGTTCATTCAATCTTTCTTGGATTTTGCATAGCGCATCATGAATATATCCAACTCTTGGATCTGATGGATTTGCTAGCCTATCCAAGATATGGGTATCAAATATAAAAATTGGAAGCACAGGGACACCTGCTTTAAGTGCTCGATAAAGACCTGCATTGTCTTCAAGCCTTAAATCTCTTCTAAACCAAAATATAGAAATTTTATCTCGCATAAGCTTTTGTATAGAAGAGAAACAGCAATTTATTTCCTTTGTTTATTTAGGACTTAATTTTTACCGGAGGCTCGAATTCAATTGGATGCTTGCAGTGTTCAATTTTATTATTTGCTCCTAGATATACTACCTTTCCCGCCTCTTTGCCTTCTTGGAGAACTTTTATTCCATTCCATTTGCCATCACAATCGTTATAAAGATGCGCTCCTTGTAGGACTAACTCCCCGCCAGGATGCACTACTATTTCTGAATTATTGGGCATGGATGTCATGCAACGTATAATTAATCTTGCACCATTTTTTACAATAATATTTCCTTGTATAGTTTTGCAACTGTTCCAAGTAATATCATCTTCAATATTTATGGTCAATTTTGTATTTAGTTCGCACCAATCCTTTACCAGTAAGGCTCGTTTTGTCTTATTGGTGAGCATGGACTTATGCATTCTACCGAGTTGGCAAGGGCTCAATGCAGAGGCATTTGCATTATAGTCCATAATATTATTTGATGCCACCTCGCATGGTGGTCTACCAGTACTATTCCAACAGTTGCTATGCTCTGGTGTATCATCACAGTTATCTCTGCGCCAAGCGTGGGCAAGGCTAAATACATGCCCTACTTCATGATTTAACAATTTGGGAGGCATATACTTTCTTGGGAGATGGACTTTGCCGTCTCTATACACAGTATCTCTAACGGAATCATACCAATTGGCTGCTTTGATCCAAGTTCCAAAAGCTACCCCATTTGACTTGGGATCAAAATCTTTTGACTTTAAGCTATCTAGATGAACGTCCTGTACAAAAATATTAAGCACCGTATCTTTTTGTATTCCATATTTCTCAAAGAGTTTTCTATCAAATATATTTTTATCCTTTCCTCGATTAATATTGTAATACATTTCCTCGTCTCTGTGAAAATATATACCATCATCTCCTGGGATATAAGAAGTAGGCCATAATTGATAGGTAATACGAGCAGGAATATTAGGTGTATTGTTCCCAACTGGAAGACGCATTTTCTGATTCTTCTTTAAATTATCCTTAGCTGATTGTAAAACTTGACGGATATATTTTTTACCCCACTCTCCTTCTAAATTTCCTTTACCTTCTGCATTTTGGATGATATGCACATTCACTTTGATTATCTTGTATGAAGTATGATCCATATGATCCAAATCAGGGATATAATTTTCCTGATTATTGCATGGATTCGTCATTTCAGCTAATTCTTGGATTAAGCTTGGTTGATCCCCAACCGGTATAACTGATAGCCAGCGATCCCCTTTTTGTTTATTACAGGCGAAAAAAAATGCAAATATGCTGACAAGAAGAAGTATTTTTCTCATAATAAGCAATCATTAGATTTGAAAAACAAAATAGCTTGAAGAAAACCCTATTAAGTGTTAATTTTACATCCTACATTGAAAATAAACGTAATATAATGAAAGCATTAATTTATACTGTATTTACAAGCCTACTATTCGCTTTACTACTAGGATGTAGTAGTGATCCAAAAGTATCAAAAGAAGTCAGCGCTCTTGATGAGGATGCGCTCAAGACAAATCTACCCCGCGAGTTTGGAGATATGCTTCGGGCCATGAAAAAAGATCCTACTAATCATAAATTAAATGGTCTTTACATCAATGAAGTTGGTGAGTATTATCTCAGCGTTGATGCTGCTGATAAAGCGATAAAAATTTTTAAGAATGGTATCATAGAACATAATCCAAGTCCAAGTACGCCTAGTAATATAATTGGTCTGGCAAAAGCATTAAAATCTGCCCCTAATAAAAAGCAAGATTACATAAATTTAGTACAATCTTTAAGAGTAGGAAATCCTTCATTAATTGGATTGGATGAATTTTCTCCAGACGTTCCAGAGGGAGAGCCTTCGATGGAGAGTAAAATAGCTGAGCTTCAAAAAAACTTGACAGACCCTACAACTGGAAGATTGGATCTCAAAAAGGTAAATTCTTTCGTGAATACTGTTGAATATTTCGTGATAGGAAATCCTACAAATGAAGCATGCTCATCCTATCTTAAACTAGCTGCTGAAGTGGTTAACTCTGTAAAAGTATTCCCTAGAGCTATAAAATTCTATGATTGGATTTTGACGCAATTTCCGAATTCTAAAGAAGCGCCTCAAGCACTTTTTATGAAAGGCTTTACTTTGGATGATGGCATTGGAGATAAGCAAGCTGCAAAGCCTGTATATGAAGAATTCTTGAAGCGATATCCCAAAAACGATTTTGCTGATGACACAAAATTTTTGTTAGATAATATTAATAAGACAGACGAAGAGATCATCAAACAATTTGACAATAAGAAAAAGTAGTATTCTTTTCTACTGAGTACTAATCCGTGTGAGCGATAGTAAGGATTCCGATTTTATCGGAAGTCCGAGTGAGTTCTTTTACAAGCCGCGGCGCAGTAAAAGAACGAAGCGAAGGACCGAAACGAAGTGTAGTCCTGCATAGCGCGACGCATTACGACTTGCTTTATCTTTTCGATAAAGCAAGTCGTAATGGGGCACACCCAAAAAATAATTACAATAAAACAATAAGCTTTTTATCAAAAGGATCTAGTGCGACGCCTTCGACCTTGGCAGTAGCCTCGACTCGATATACTGAACTGACTCCCTCCAACCACTTGGCCGCTTTAACGATTCCACCCAGAATAATATTGGAGTCTCCCAAGTCGTCCATATCTGACTTACGTGAATTGAATGGGAGCTCAAAGCTCAATTGAATTTTCTTATTGGCGGGTACTTGAATGTCTTGAACCAATTCTATCTCTCCCAATTGATACTCATCGGTCAATTTGGATTCTTTATTGCCTCGACTATATTTTTCAATCAGTTTGATTTGAATGCTCGTGATTTTTTGATCATTCATAGAGGATATAAATAGCTTGCCCGTAACCAAACCATCTCTATATTGTAGCTCTTCCGGAAGGTCTAGCTCCAACTTGACTCCTTCTATCCCTAACCATGATTTTACTTTGCCGAACATATCCTAAATGAATCTTTCTACCCAAGATCCTTTGATAGGAACAAGGCTTTGCTCCATTAAATCTTGTTTAGTTTTTATTAGATTGTCAAAAACAACTACCTGCGCTACATTCTCTCCTATATTACTTTTCAAGTCGTGTAGTGAAGTAGTATTGACATTATCATTTTCAATATAAGTGATAAGCATGCGATCAAACAAATTTGTTCGATACTTCTGCCCTACATTTTTGACGAACGCAACAGAACTATCGATAGAGCAGCCACTAGCACCAGCCATACTTTCATCGACCATCAATAGTAGAATCCTATCGAACAAAACTTTGCCTCTTGCCTTGAGCTGTCGATTGTGACTCACCCAGTGCGTACAAAAGTCAGAGATATCCTTATTTATTTCTAGTGTCTCTTCAGATGTAAATACACGATCAGCATGGTACACCCATACCCTACTGTTTGGATTCAAGCCATCCGAGAAATCTAAATTCAACTTCTTTTGTATTAAATCAGAATCCATTATTGTTCACTATAAGTTCCGCTAAATCATACACCATTACTTCATCCTCTTTATTAGCTGCTTTGATACCATCTTGCAACATGGTAATACAGAACGGACAATTGGCCGCCACAACATTAGCACCAGAAGCCAAGACTTCCTCTACCCGCTCTAAGTTTATACGCTTATTCCCCGGTTCATCTTCTTTAAACATTTGAGCTCCACCTGCTCCACAACAAAGTCCATTGCTACGAGAACGCTTCAGCTCTACCAGCTGGCTATCAATACTCTCAAGTACCTTACGCGGCGCTTCATAGACCCCATTGACACGTCCAAGATAACAGGAGTCGTGATAAGTTATTTTCTTTCCCTTAAATTCACCACCCTCTTTTATCTTTAGTTTACCTGAGTTGATCAGCTCTTGAATGAACTGAGTATGATGAACAACATCGTAGTTGCCACCCAAATCGGGGTATTCGTTTTTGATGGTATTGAAACAATGTGGACAAGCGGTCACGATCTTCTTGACATTGTACATATTCATGATTTCAACATTCTGCAAAGCAGTCATTTGAAACACAAATTCGTTACCAGCTCTACGAGCAGGGTCACCGGTACAGCTTTCCTCCGTTCCTAATATCGCAAAGTCGACCTCTGCTTCATTTAATATTTTGCTAAATGCAATGGTTATTTTTTGAGCACGTGCATCAAAGCTTCCTGCACAACCTACCCAAAATAGCACCTCAGGTGTTTTGCCTTCAGCAGCTAACTGTTCCATTGTTTTTATCTCTAATGGTTTTGCCATAAGAAGTCTATCGTTTTAATTATCGTTGAATAAGAAATTTTCCAAAAAGTATTTGCCCTTCATGTTCATCAAATACTTGATAGTATATCACGCCATTTGGTAAATCCTTTACAGCTATGCGATCGGCAGTAATTGTATTTTGCATAATACTTTGCCCTTGACTATTGAAAAATTTTATTTGTTTATTAAGTAGTGAATGTTTTTCATTTTGTAAGATGATGTAGTCCTGTGCAGGATTGGGAAATACAGTCACCTCATTTCCAAACTTGAGTTCATTGATATTGCTGATCAATTCAAACCTTTCTGTAAACAGCGATTGCAATGAGTCAATGGGATCTACATTATTGATCGTATTCGGAATGATGAGATTCATATATCTAAAATCTGATTCTCCTTCTAAAGGCATCAAACGCAAAAAGGAAGAACGAGAAGATATACCTTGCGCCAAGCATCTCGAATCTGCTCCTGGTATCTTAGCACCTTGCATAGCACCCATCAATTTTTCTGCAAGCGTTCCTTCAGTATTGAGGAATCCTTGTTCCATACCGGTAAGTACTTCTTCTCCAATCAAAATATTTCCTTGGATAGCATAATTTGGTCCAGTGATATTGCCTGCAAAAGCAGAATTTGTAGTGCCCGTAAATCCGGCTACATCGATAACACCTTCATTGATAGTCACTATTCCATATTGTTTGTCATTGAAACCGTTGGCCGTGGCACAAAGATCTTCTCCTAGAACTTCTTCTAGTACTAGACTAGCCGTTTTGCCTTCAGTTATTTTTGAGATTCCATTGATCAAATTTCGATTAGGTAGACATATCTGAGCTTGCGAATTCATTCCACCCATGCCTGCTACAATATCCGTAATGATTACAGCACCACCACAACCTCCACAATCAGCAGAAGTCAAGCAAGTCGCACCTGCGGTGCCGATTTCGCCAGTCTCTGCATCAATAGCTACAATCGAAAAAGTATGCTGTGCAACTGCAATTTGAAAAATGCCAATACAAAAAATGAATACTATT
>CALIEI010000181.1 GCA_938022165.1 uncultured Saprospiraceae bacterium
TAAAATACCAGTCGTTTTAAAATAACAAGCCATTGTAATGAGATTATTTGTTTAAGAGTTCCATTTCTATTTCTTCTAAATTTTTACCTTTAGTTTCTGGCATTTTTGTTCGCACCCAAATTAATTGGAGCACCATCATTACTGCAAAAAACATAAATATAACTACCGGAGAGAAGGCAGATAAAACAGCTGGTGTGATCATCGTAATGATCGCAGCCAGTACCCAGTGTGTCCCACTTCCCAAAGACATCCCATTTGCTCGAACTGAGTTGGGAAATATCTCAGAAATAAAAACCCAGATTACAGCTCCTTGTCCAATAGCATGTGCACCTACAAAAGCACTGATGAAGAATACAACAATCCAACCCTCGGCACCGGTATAAAATGAGTATGCTACGCCAAGTAGGGTAACAATGTAACCAATCGAACCTATGGTCATCAATTGTTTTCGACCCATTTTATCAATGAGGTACATACCTAATAAAGTAAAGACTAGGTTCACTACCCCGATCGGTACAGAAGCTACCAAGGTATTACTTTGATCTATACCCGCTGCTTCGAATATTCTCGGCGCATAATAAAGGATGAAATTTATGCCCGATACTTGATTGAAGAAAGCCAACAAAAAGGCCAGCATAATCGGAGTGCTATATTTTCCTGAGAAGAAATCACTTTTCGTTTGTAACACAGAATTTTTAATGGCTGCGATTCTTTCCTCCACATTTCCTAATGGATCTAGCTGTTGAAGGAGTTGTTTTGCTTTTGCTTCGTCATTGCCCTGCAGCAATAGCCATCTAGGACTATTAGGTATACCCAATATCATCACACAATAGATAAGTGCCGGCATGGCTTCTACCCCAAGCATCCAACGCCAGGCATTTTCTTCTATGTAACTTCCTAAAAGGTAGTTGGAAAAGAAAGCAATTAATATCCCGAAGACAATATTGAACTGATATGTAGCCACCAGACTCCCCCTTTTATCAGCAGGAGCAATCTCCGATATATAAATGGGTGCGGCTACTGAAGAGGCACCAACACCAACTCCTCCTATGAATCTAAAAAATGAAAACAGATAAGGACTCGTAGCTAAACCTGAGCCTAAAGCAGAAACCAAGTATAGCACCCCTATCCAAAACAAGGTTTTCTTTCGTCCAAACTTATCACAAGGAATCCCTCCTAATAATGCACCAAATACAGTACCCCACAATGCCATGGACATGATAAAGACACCATGAAACCAATCGCCTGTATTCCAAAGTTTTTGAATGGGTAGATCAGCTCCAGAAATCACTATAGTATCAAATCCAAATAGAAATCCAGCCAGAGCAACAGTAATTACTGAAAATCCAATTCCACGTTTGTTTGTTGAATTCATTTTAAGGGTTCTTCGTTTTGATTAAGACCTGAGCCTTCTCAGGAAAAGGTTGTGCTTAAAATTAGTTAAATTCTTTGAATTGAATTATGCTTTTGAAAGAATTTTAAATGATTTAAAAGAATGGTGAATTATAAATGCAGTGCTGGCGTGTTCAGAACTAAGATAGCTAGGATTAGCGGATATGAAGGATTCTTAATAGCAATCTAGACAATCCTATTCATCATTTAATCCTACTCATCCACGCCTCTCAAAAAGAGTCGCGCAGGCTAGTTCAGACCGTGGAGGGATTGAATTATAAATGGTGAATCCTTCGGCACCTATCGGCGCTCAGGACAGGTTATAAATTATAAATGCAGCGCTTACTCGTTCATTTACCATCGTAAAAAATGTAGACCTTTCTAACATGCACAAGTCATCTAAGAAAAATCTAAGGTGCCTTGTGCAAGTAAGCTTAGCTTAGGTATCTCAGGTGGTTTCCCGAAGCTGCTTAGCCTTTCTAAACAAATTAACGAATCAACAAATAACCAAATAAACAAAACTGAGCTTGGCGCGATAGCTATCTAAACCAACTCCTTCGCCTTAGCAATCGCTGCATCCAGCCCCGACACATCATTACCTCCCGCCGTAGCAAAGAAAGCTTGACCGCCGCCGCCGCCTTTGATCTCTTTGGCCAACTCACGAATGATCTTACCCGCATCGAGGGATTTCTCTTCCACGATATTCTTACTGATAGTGACTAAGAGCTGTGGCTTCGCTTTGACCTCACAGCCGAAGACAATCACTGCATCCCCTACTTCGCGCTCTAGCTGATAAGCTAAATCTTTGAGTACATCAGTATTTTGGATAGCCATCTTGCTAGCGATCAGATTGACACCATTTATATTTTGCACATTAGCAATCAAGTCCTTCTTGACAGATTGTGCTTGAGCAGCTAGCATTTGTTCTACCTGCTTTTTCAGCTCCTTATTCTCCTCTTGAAGATCGCTGACCGACTTGACGACATTGGGTGTATTTTTGAATAAACCTTTTACATTTTGTAGTTCAGAGATTTGGCCATTGACATGTTGGTGAGCTGCTGCTCCAGTGATTCCTTCTATACGACGTATACCCGCTGCGACACCAGACTCACTCAAAATCTTGAACAAACCGATCTCACCAGTGGCACTCACATGCGTACCACCACAAAGCTCAGAAGAATAACCTCTGTCAAAAGTAATGACACGCACTTTCTCTCCATACTTCTCCCCGAACAACATCAATGCGCCGCGAGATTTTGCTTCCTCCAATGGAATGTCTCTCCCCTCTTCCAAAGCAATATTTTCTAGAATTTTTTCATTCACCATTTGTTCTATAGACGCCAACTCCTCATCAGTCACTTTACTAAAATGTGAAAAGTCAAAACGCAATTTCTTATCGCCTAGGTCTTGCCCTTTTTGTAAAGCGTGCTCCCCTAATACCCGGTGCAAAGCAGAGTGCAATAGATGGGCTGCCGTATGATTTTTTTCAGTGGCTGCTCGCTTGGCTTTATGTACCTGCGCAGTGACACTTCCATCGAATGAACTTGGAAATTTTTTGACCACATGCACGATCAAATCATTTTCTTTTTGTGTATCCAAAACGGACACTTTCTCCTCACCGAAGATAAGCAAACCAACGTCTCCATGCTGTCCGCCACTCTCCGCATAAAACGGCGTCTTGTTCAACACAATTTGAAATTGATTTTTGTCTTTGACTTTTACCGTTCTGTATTTTACAACTTCAGCATCGGCCACTTCTAGGTGATCGTAACCAACAAATTCCACACTTGGATCCTCTTTCAATTCTGTCCAATCGCCAACTGTTTTTTGTGCATCTGCCCTAGCTCTGGCTTTTTGCTCAGCCATCGCAGTGTCAAAGCCAGCTTCGTCTATTTGTATTCCCTTCTCACTCGCCATCAAACGCGTAAGGTCGATCGGAAAACCAAAAGTGTCAAATAATTCGAAGGCATCTGCTCCACTGATCTTTCCGCCAGCAGTATCCAATGAATTAAATCGATTGATTCCTTTTTCTAAAGTATTTAGAAAAGACTTTTCTTCTCCCAAAATCACTTTAGTCACCATTTCGTGTTGCTTTTTCAATTCTGGAAAAACAGCACCAAACTCAGCCACCAATAGCGGAAGCATTTTATGAAGCAATGGCTCCTTAATATTGAGAAAGCTATAATAGTATCTCACTGCTCTACGCAAGATACGACGTATCACATATCCCGCTCCCGTATTGGAAGGCAGCTGCCCATCCGCTATGGTAAAAGAAACTGCTCTCAAGTGATCCGACACCACTCGCATCGCAATGTCTGATTTCGCACTCAGGTCATAGTTAAAGGTATACTTGATACCACTAGCGTCTTCTAGAAATTTGATAAACGGTGTAAATACATCTGAATCATAATTGGAGGTCTTCCCCTGCAAGATCATACACAGTCGCTCAAAACCCATCCCAGTATCGATATGCTTGTCTGGCAACTCTTCTAGTTTGCCATCTGCTTTACGATTGTACTGAATAAAAACCAGATTCCATATTTCTATCACTTGAGGGTGATCCATATTGACCAATTCCTTTCCACTTTTCTGCGCCTTCTCTTCTGCCGATCTAATATCCACATGGATTTCTGAGCAAGGACCACAAGGACCAGTAGCTCCCATCTCCCAGAAATTATCTTTGCGATCAAAGTAAAGTATATGCTCCGGATCTACCCACTCCTTCCAAAATGCAACTGCCTCTTCATCCGCTTCCAGCCCATCTTTTTTGTCTCCTTCAAAAACGGTGATGTAGATATTTGACTTATCTATTTTGAACACCTCGGTTAGCAACTCCCAAGCCCAAGCGATGGCTTCTTTCTTAAAGTACTCACCAAATGACCAGTTACCCAACATCTCAAACATGGTGTGGTGATAGCTGTCAATACCTACTTCTTCTAGATCATTGTGCTTTCCAGACACACGCAAACACTTTTGCGTATCGGCTATTCTAGACACAGGGGCAGGCTTATTGCCTAGAAAATAGTCCTTGAACTGATTCATACCTGCATTGGTAAACATCAAAGTCGGATCATCCTTATTGACTATAGGCGAAGAGGGTACGATTTTATGCTCTTTTGAAGCAAAAAAATCTAAAAATTGCTGTCTGATTTCACTCGATTTCATCTTAGAAGTCTTTATGCATTAATAGTACTGTATTAAAAGGCCGCAAGTTCGGGATAAATAGCACATTTTTTGCTAAAGTAAAGGGTGAATTCTTTGCATTAATGCCAAACCCTTTTATTTTTGTAGCCGTTTAAACCCATAGGTTGAGTTTTTACACTCAGTCTAGGGAAAAACAAATAGACATACTAATTAAAAAAGAACAAGGGATCACAGTGTAATTTGCCTCTAATGTAGCGAATTGATACCTTTTTAAAATCGGATGATGGGAAAAGAGAAGTTTTACTACAACGAACAAACTCTACGTTACGAAAAGCTAGAAACTCCGCTTAAGTCGAAAATAATCTCTGCTTTAGGTGTACTAGTACTTAGTGCCATTCTATCCGTCGTCTTATACCACTTTATTCCATCTCCTTTCGAACGCGCGCAAGCCAGAGAGATACAGCAATTAGAAATGCAGCACATCGCCATGAGCGATCAAGTGGATAAGATGTCAAAGGTCTTAGACAATATTCATGACCGTGACGCCAATGTTCATAGAGTCGTTTTTGGGATGGACCCGATAGACAATCAAGTTTGGAATGGTGGACAAGGGGGTTCTGAAAAGTATGACTTCATCACCAACTACAAATCTACTGGTGAACTACTACAATCTACTCAGCAGAAGGCGGACAAATTAAAAAGACAACTCGCTATCCAGTCTGAGTCACTTGACAAACTTGAGGAGGAAGCAAAGCTGCGAGAAGAAAAACTGGCGGCTATCCCAGCCATCAAGCCTATTAGAGAAGATAAATTAAAGAGAAATATCCGAGCACTTTCTGGTTTTGGAATGAGGATGCACCCAATCTTCAAGCGTAAAAAAATGCACCGAGGCATGGACTTTACTTGTCCTAAAGGGACTGACATCCAAGCTACTGGAGCAGGCGTCATAGAGAAGGTAGTCAAAAAGAAATCTGGATATGGTACACATGTCATCATCAATCACGGCTATGGCTACCAGTCACTTTATGCACACATGGGATCTGTAACTGTGAAAGCAGGCGAGAAAGTATCTAGAGGTCAAATTATAGGTACCGTCGGCAATACAGGAACTTCTACAGCACCACATCTCCACTACGAAGTCATTCACAAGGGCAACAAAGTGAATCCAATCAACTACTGCATGGATGGTCTTTCTGCTAAGGAATACCAAGCACTGGTAGATGCCGCGTCTAAGATCAATCAATCGTTTGATTAAAAAGGAGCTAGGTGTCAAGGAGCTAGGTATCTAGTATTGGAACTAGGTCCCTAGGAGAATTATATTCAGTGTTTTAATCATTTGATGCTTTTCTAAATTATACTTTACAAAAGTTTAGACCTGATAGCTAGATGCTAAAAATCTAGACTGCTAGATACCTAGACCAGCTAGACTGCTAGACACCTTTTTATTTGGGAGCCTTATCAGGCTATACGCTTGTATGAAGCACATCCTAGTCACATTCAGGATATGCCTGCCTTGTATTCGCTATGCGCTCATCCTGCGTCAGTCATTCCTTCATAGTACCTAGTCTGCACTGCATATCGCTGCTATCCTGGGCTCAAATTAAGGAACTAGGTGTCTAGGAGCTAGGGATCTAGCAAAAGAGCTCTTGTTATTTGATAATTATCCAAAGAACACAATAAAGAAGCAGCTAGACCACCTAGACACCTAGACCACCTAGACACCTTTTCTAAAAAACCTTACCTTTGCACCTTATGAAAAACGGCTACGAAACAGTCATTGGACTAGAAGTACACGTACAACTAAACACCCAGAGTAAAATATTTTGTGGAGACAGCACCTACTTTGGTTCCGAACCCAATACATTGGTAAGTGCTATTTCGCTAGCGTATCCAGGTACACTGCCAAAACTCAATGAAGCCTTGATTCCGAAGGTGATACGATTGGGTATAGCGGTCAATAGTGAGATAAATCAAAGCAGTACTTTTGATCGAAAGTCCTACTTCTATCCAGATCTACCCAAAGGATATCAAATCACGCAGGATAAAAATCCAGTTTTGATCGGTGGGCATCTTGACCTAGAAGATGGTACGCGTATTCGATTGCATCATGCCCATCTAGAAGAAGACGCAGGTAAGTCTATTCACCATCTGCACCCTACTAAAACACTACTTGACTATAACCGTGCTGGAACACCCTTGATAGAAATCGTAACAGAACCAGATTTTAGATCTGGAGAACAAGTAGAAGAATTTCTATATAGCCTAAGGCAGCTCGTTAGATATCTGGATATTTCTGATGGCAACATGGAGCAAGGTTCTCTACGTTGCGATGTGAATATTTCTGTTAGAAAAGAAGGTCAAGCGGAATACAATAATAGATGTGAGGTAAAGAATGTAAACTCAATGAAGTTCGCTAGGCAAGCTATTGATTATGAGGCGAAGAGACAGATAAAAATTATGGAACAGGGAGGAACGGTGTCTCAAAACACCCTCAATTTTAATC
>CALIEI010000182.1 GCA_938022165.1 uncultured Saprospiraceae bacterium
CCACTATTCAAAACTATGCTTCCGAACAGGTCTTCACAGTTAGGATTATTGGTTTGTACTTCGCTTACTATGATGGATTCTCCTGGAAGAACGCTTACCAATTCTTCTGCCATGCAACCGGTATCATCTAGCGCGTTTGCAGAATAAGTATCTGCTATCAAGTCAACAAAAGTAGCGCTAGACGCTCCTAGAGGATTATCAGATCCATCTTGTCCATCAATAAAGAAAGTGAAGTTTCCAGAACCACCGCTTGCTTCTAAAGCAATCGATCCATTACCGTTATTGCACCAATCCGGAGTGGAAAGCGCTGACAATACCACTTCTTCACTAGGTAATATAACAGCCGCTTGACTATCCGAACACCCTCTATCATCTCTGATAAATACCGTATACTCTCCCGGGGGAAGGTCATTAAAAACCAATGTATCTTGAAAATTAATACCGTCGATAGAATAGGTAACTGCATTCGAAAAAGTAGGAACTACTTCTATTACTCCATTAGGCTCATTGCAATTCGTATCGTTTATATTTAAATCTGATATAAGCAATGCTTCATTTACAATTTCGGCAGGTAATTCTAGCGTGCAACCGGCTGCGTCTATCAAATAAACAATATAGTTGCCAACATCTAAATTCTCAAAGAAAGGAGATTCTTGAAATTCAATACCGTCGATAGAAAAACTTATGCCAATTGTATTCACATTAACTTCAATACTGCCGTTTTCAAAATCGCAAGCGGGTCTAGTAATGACTTGAGGCAAACTAGTAAACCCTTCTGCTGATACAACAACATTATCAATCTCCGCTTCACATCCATTTATATCATTTACAATAATCGTATAAGAACCAATATCCAAATCCTCAAAAACAGGGTCTGATTGAAAAGTGAAGCCGCCATCTATGGAATATAAAAAGTCTTCATTGCTAGAATTTATGATCTGGATAGACCCAGGAGTGCCGTCGCAAAGTACCTCTGTTGTTCTGAATGACACTGCGTTGGCTATGTCGATGCCAGACAAACAAAAAACCAAATTGTCTATACCCATACCAAACTGTCCTGCCTGGGTTCGCTGACCTTCAAATCTAATGGAATACACTGAGCCTTCACATCCGTCTAAATTGAATCCCCAACAAGTAGATATTCCATCGCCTGTACCGGGATCCGAAGAAAAAACGGTGTCTCTAAAAATGATTTGATCATCAATATCCCTGGTATGAATGATAAACAATTCTCCAAAATCCATATCGAGGATGCAACCACTAAAGCTGTCTACTGGTGATTCGAAATCTAATATAATCGGCGGAGAATTTAATCCTGATAGCACACCATCGTCAGTAAGAAAAAACGAACCTATCCCTTGATTTGGAGCTGGGGTATCACTACCAAAAGAACTTCCAAATGCAGTAACGGGAGCCCCTACTTCTGCCACCACTGGAGACCCTCCATTCTCAAGCGAAAATGACAGACCAAAAGTATCTCGAAACTGATCACTTATTACAAGTCCTTCCTCTGAAGATTGTCCTAAGATGTTTTCAAAATCAATGGAAATACAATCTTGAAAAGTTTGCGCACCAGCATGGAAAAAGCTGGCCATCAGAAATAATATATATATGATTCTTGTCATATCTTTTCTATTGGCGCATTAACAAACAAAATGGTGTGCTCAAAGTTAAGCATAAAAGTCAAATAGACTTGATCTATCGAAGCACTGGATTGTTCAAATTAATTTTATTTTGAACTAAAATCTAAATGTGAATTTATGTAAAAAAATGAGGCATCAGACTTTAGCGTATATTAAGGTAGCAAAAAACCAATCGCAAAATGTAAGTATGTCAAACATTAACATGATTTTATATTTTAGCTAATAGATTTGTCACTATATTAGAGTATCAGAAAAAATCGAAACAATACTATGAAAAATAGAGCCGCCATCTTAAGTATTCTCTTTCTAAGCCTAGCCATTTCGTTTAACTCATTTGCCCAAACCAACGGTATAAGCCTCAATACACCTGACGCAACGGAGGGATATACACTTTTTGACGAGGGGACTACTGCTTATTTAATAGATAATTGTGGTGGTGTTGTGAACACTTGGGATGTTGGATTTAGTGCTTATCAACCTAAGCTCTTAAACAATGGTAATTTGCTTTATCTTGAACGTACCGGAATTGTTGAAAAAGATTGGGATGATAATATTATTAATGAAATATTTCATGGAGACGCTCAATTATCTCTGAGATACGAAGTAGTGAAATTACCTAATGGTAATTATCTAAGTGTAGGAAGGAGAAGATATAGTAGAGACCAATTCATAGATCTTGGTTATAATGTAGAAGGTGTAGATCCTGATGAAGTAGATGTGGTCGTAGAATTAGATCAAACTACAGGTGATATAGTTTGGGAATGGAATATCGTAGATCATGTAATTCAACAAAGAGATCCAATGGTTGCTAACTATGGGATCTTGTCTGAGAATCCACAATTGTTAAACATGGATGCTATAGCTCGGTTTGACTGGACATTTCAAGAATCATTTATGATCAATGGGATGGACTACAATCCTGAACTAGACCAGATCGTCCTTAGTGTGCGTAAAATGAGTGAAATAGTTATTATAGATCACTCTACTACGACTAAGGAAGCAGCTGGACACAGCGGAGGAAGATATGGAAAAGGGGGTGATATCCTATATCGATGGGGCAATCCGCAAAACTATGACAGAGGCACGGCTGATGATCGAATTTTATATTTCCAACATAACCCCAATTGGATCAAAGAAGGAGAATTTACAGGTCAAATCATTTGTTATAACAATGGCTTATCCAGACCTGGTTTTGGGTATTTTGACAACTATTCTACTGTGCCTATTATCCAAACCCCAATAGATGAAGATGGAAACTATGAAATCAGGGAAGACTTAGCATTTTTTCCACTACAAGCAGAAATTGAAATAAGTGAAATACACACAAACACTCCCTTTTATTCTGGTTATACTTCTGGGGCCCAGTTATTGCCTAATGGAAATTTTTATATTACGGAAGGAGTTGATGGAAGGATCATTGAAGTCAACCCTGCTGGCGAACTTGTTTGGCAATACACAGTCCCCTTTGCAGATTTCTTATTCCGTTCTGTGAAGTACCCGATTGACCACCCAGCATTTGAGGGGCGAGATTTGGCTCCAGATGGACTACATCCATTAGATTTTAGCGAATACGAATGTGAACTTTTTGAACTTAGCAATACACAGACTTTATCAAATAGACCTTCTGCTTTTGAGGTTGACTATTATTGGGCCAATAGAAATCTCGATATAGTAAACACTTTTGGCAATTCATATACCATAGGCGTTTTCAACATGCAAGGTCAATCTGTTTTGCAACAGTACAGATCAGAGAACGCAAATATAAACTTGGGCGACCTAGTCCCTGGGATGTATATTTTGAGATTAGAAGATCAGCAGGCCAATAGTCGATTTACAAAAAAATTGATGGTGCAATAGTGACCGAACGATGCGTAGCAAAAAATGTCCAGTGGACATTTTTAGTGAGGAAACCGAGGCCCCTGCCGAGGCATGCAAGATCTTTTAAAAGGTTTCTAGGTATCTAAGTATCTAGGTTTCTAGGTTTCTAGGTATCTAAGTATCTAGGTATCTAGGTATCTAGCATAAAATTAAAATCATCGGCGTGGCGAATAGCCTAAGCCCGTCAAGCGGAGCGCGCCAGAGGTGAGGGGCTGAAGTGGTACTACAAAAAAGAGGCGCAATTACCTTGCGCCTCTTTTTTGTAGTAGGAACGGAAGACCCGACGCTATCGATTTTATCGATAAAGCGGCACCCCCAAATGAAAACTAAATCAAATACCCTTTATCCTATTGATGAGATCGCTGAACCTGCCGTCCATATCTTCTTCTCTTGCAGTACGATCTTCCTCTACCATGAGTTTCCCGTTTTCATCTTCTTTGAGGTGGAAGCCGAAAATGTAGTCGCTCTCATCATTGTTCGCTTTGATGTTGGCGAGGCCAAAACGTAGGTCATTATATTGCAAGATACTATCCTTTCGAATCATGATGGCATAGTAGTCTTTTGAAAACCACCTTAGCGTTTTGAAATCTTCTTCATCTTGGTACGCCGCAACTAGATGATGATTTTTGGGGATAACATTGAAGCTAGTTACCTCGGCTTTTTTATCTAGAATAGAATAAAATCCCTGGTAAAATTTATCATCCGCTTCTGCGGTGCAAGTCCAGAGGAAGTTATTGAATATCGTAGGTGAAGTGGTGTATCGTGAATAGACCAAGCCTTGCTTTTGCAGAGACTGCTCAAAGACCTTGTTCACTCTAAACTTATTGTAGACCGTCCAAGTCATATAGACAGAGCTGATAATAATGCCCGCCCAGTTGACCCACTTCCTAGCTTTGGAGCCACGGGTCAAAAATCTAGCTATGAGCAAACAGATTAAAAATGGGACGGTGTAAAAAGGGTCCGCAACTGAGATATTATTGAAGGCTACTCTATAATCCGAAAAGGGTTGGAAAAGCTGTGTCCCATAAGTAGTGCATGAATCTAAAAGTGGGTGCGTAAAAATGGACCAAAAAAACAACCAATACCATTCTCGCCATGTAAGTGTCACGTCCTCGAGTGGTTTGCTGATATAGTTTACTTTCAATATGACCATCAAGCCAATGACACTGGCAGTTCCTAATGCAGCGCTAATGGGATTGATAGAACCTGTAGAATTGTAATTCAAATAATTGATGCCGGCGAAGATCGCCCCTATCACTAAAACCCAAACACTGGAGGCAAGCCATTTGTAAGTATTATCTCGATACAATCCCGAGGAATAAAATCGGGATGTCAAGAATGCTAATAGTGCAGGCGCCGTAAAAGCAAAAAAGAATGAATGCGAAATGGCTCTATGAAAAGCAAGGGCAGCAATATCATCGACCACAAAATTGGCTAATACATCCAAATCTGGGATAGTGCCTGCTATAGCACCCCATACCATAGCACGATTGCCCAGTTTTTTACCCGCTGCCACCTCTCCTACTGCCGCACCTAAAACAATCTGTGTTATCGAATCCATTACCTAGTAGTATGATTTAATTTTTTGGCAAATGTAATCACTAGCTAGTCAATAAATCTCAAAGACAGCAATTAAAATGCCCTGATCACTCATATTTGATAATCGCAATTTCTCTTTATCCGCATTATGCTCCCAATAGGACACTTCTGCACCACTTGAAAACAAGGAAGGAGATTGGTTAATGTTGAGTAAGAAAGCCTTGCTACCTGTACCAAGCGTGAGGCTTGATAGCGGGGCTACTTCCATCTTGCGAACCATAAATAGATCATTTTCCAAGATGACGTCATCTGTTCTTTCTTTGGCTTTTTTAGTGCCAATAGGCGCACCTTTATGCTCAATGGTGAAGAATTTTATTGGGTGGGTATCAATATTGGCGAATCGATGCACGAATGGATTACCCATAAGGTCAAACTTACCTCCACAGTAGTGGTCTGGCAGATTGACTTCTCTACTCTCCTCCCCTTTATCCAAGAGCCATAGTTCTCCTCCTTTCATTGCTAGATAGCAGTAATTGTAATCATGCTGATGCATAAGGGCTGTATCACCGGGAAGCGCGATAATCTCAAGAACTCGTACTGCCTCATCTTCATATATCACGTGATGCAGCGGTTCATCCGCTACAGGAATCTGCGCCTGTAAAGCAAATGTCAAAAAAAGAAATATGGATAAAAATAAGGCCCGATTCATATCGGAAAGGTACAAAGAAAAAAAGGCTATGAATGTTATCATCCATAGCCTTTTTTTCTTCAGTTGGAGACCTGATTAATTCAGCGTAAACTGAAGCTGTACCCCTCCTTGCGAACTGGTAATCGGGAAGGAATTACTAATCTTAGGATTAGTGAAATTATGATCGAAAAACAGTCTCATATTTAAGTTATCATTGATATCGTAATCTATAGATGGCGAAATCCTCAATGAAGTCAAACCTCTGGTGATCAAGAAAGCACCTGTTTCAAAATTGTGGTTTCCTGTGATATCGTCTCTTAGTGAAAAGTCAAACTGGAATGTAAGATCGCTGGCCTCATTACCACCGGTAAGACCAAGACCCGCTGATCCTGGGGCATTAGTACTTGGCGGAGGCGGCGTGTCATCATCACTTTGTGGTTTCTTTTTACCCTTTGGCTTTTTAGCGCCTCCTTTGAGAAATCCAATGATCACATCTTTCGCAATATAAGTGACACCAATAGTGATGTCCTTTGACCTTGTTTCAGCCAATTGGAAATCAGTTATACTCATTCTCAAATCTCTTGCTTGGTTATAATCAAATCTCAAACTAAGCTCATTGGCAAACTGCATATCTATACCAATCAAAGGAGAGAATTGCTCTGTGATACTCACCGCCGGAATCTCAAATCTAGAATAAAAGTTTTGCGTGATTCCATTCTTGGCAAACGGGTTACTTGAATTATAGTCAAGATCTGTATTAAACGAATTGATCGTAAGTGTACTTCTATAGGAATGATTCAAGGTGAAGGACTCGAATATATTTTCCATAACGGATAACTTCTCCAAACCTCTATAATTTACTCTCCAGTTTAGCTTAGGAAGTGCCCTCAATTGATTTTCAAAGCCAACAGCGACAGTGTTGGGATCATCATTGGTATACGCCGCTAAGAAAGCTGGTATCAATACATCTACACTCTGAGCACCGAATCCATCTGCAAATTCTGGGTCTTCTAAATCATGCTCTCCCGTACCCAATCGCTGAGATATGATCGCTCTATTGGCTCTAAAATTATTGAATAGATTGGTCAAATCTTCTTGCTTATCATTTCCAAAGAGTGTTTGCAATGCAAAGAATGAAGTGGTAAACGATCCATTTTCTCTAGGTGTCAAATGTTCAAATTCACCGGTATCATCATTCTGCAAAAACAGCTCGGCATAGTTTCTAGTAAGATTTCTAGAGGCTTCTAGCTCTATTCTAAAATCCTTGAAAGGCTCTACTGTTAAGTTGGCATTAACCGTCTGGTTGTAGGTTTGCGTTATTTCATGATTTTGCAAACAGTTGCCCGTTATCCATCCATTGTCAGCAGCCTGTTCAAACCATTCTTGATCAGGCTGTAGTCCTGCGACGAAGTCTACTCCTGGCGAGCCAAAGCCTTCTTCTAGTCCAAAAAATCTGGTGCCCGGCAAATAACCGGGTAGCACTGTACCAAAATTTTCTTGGTAGTTGAGCTTTCCTCTTCTGACCGCCATCAGTGGGCGAATCAATATTTTCTCAACTGTAGATGGTGCTCGTTCTGTCTTCTTCTTAGTCTTCTTCTTTTTATCCGAACTATCTCTTGACGAATTTTGCAGTCTTGAAGATCCTCTTGACGATCTTGAAGGCTGTCTATTGCCATCGTTAATTTTCTTCAGGTATTTGGATTTATTGTACAACTGTTCAAAGTTTAAATCAAGCGTCCCTTGCCTACTTTGTGAATTCTGAATAATATTACCCAATTCAGTCACATTCAATGCGGCCGCATCCCACGAGTAAGAGGTACCATATTGCACCCTTACATTCATCCAATCCAAAAGCGGTATTTGTTTGAACGGCAGCGTATAACTTACATTGGCAGTATGATTATAACTCTTATTTCTACCAAGATCTCTCAAGTTGTCTGCAATGAATTGGTTGAGCACTGCTCGGTCCTGCAATTTCCCGTCATCGGTAAATTCACTCAACTCATCTATCACCGCTAGATTTGATGCATTAAAGTTTAAGTTCAGCGCCTTGGTTAAGTTCCACTGCAGTGTATAATTCCTATCCCAAGTAAATCGCTTATCAAAGAAGGTAGAAGTAAAGGGATCATTTCCTGAGAATCTATACTTTGTTTCTATTCGCGTTCTATCCAAATTCGTGTTGAATGAAAATGAATTTGGAAGTATATTTATATTCGCCTCCTTGATCAGTTCTAAGTGCTTACTCAACTTTTCTCCTTTAATCAATTTTTTAAAAGGACTTATATAAAGCGGCGTCATACTATAGTTATAGTTGATAGCTCCCCGTTGCTGATCTATTTGATCTGTTTCTATCAGAGGGTTTGATTTCTCTGTTTTGGTATTAGAATAAGAAAATGAAAAGTTGGATATATCAAATGGCAATGCAGGCCGCTCGGTTGTTTTTTCCTTTCGTACATTGGTAAAGTTTACCGACCTGATAGACTGTATATCCTGCGCTTGCTCACGAATACTGTCTCTTTCTGCGCCACTTGTTCTAGCCAATTTTTCTTTCAGTGGAATATCCAGATCATAAGGATCAAACTCTGGACTCTTTCTTGTCTCTGAATAAGAAGCATAAAACGGAATTTGTAAACCCCAATCTTCCGGGAAAAATTTACTTAGTTCTAAACTTGTAGTAGCATCAAAAGAAACGACCTCCTCTCTTTGTGTTTGATTCAATTTTTCTTCTAGTCTTCTCCATCCATTTGATCTATACTCTGAGGCCAAACTTAGGTTTCCAAAGTCCGCCATCTGCATATCCAATCTAGCTACAGCTGCACCTCCGGCACGCTCATCCAAGCCATTTAATCTCAGCTCATTGACCCAAACCTCCGCACAAGCAGGCGCCCCATTATCCTTGTTGTTTCTCACCCCTAGCATCATACCCTTTACCAATCCAAGGTTTGGATTTCCCTTTACCTTTATCATATTATTTGGGTTATTAGGATCTTCCCTCATAAAGATATCATTGATTGATCTACCAGGATCTGCATTTCTTTCCACTTTCAGATCGACAAGAACATCTAATTCAAAATTCAACTCATTCTCTACTTTCCATACCTCCTCTCTATACTGGTCAATTTGATTATTATCACCCGCCAAAGAAACGTCTGAATATACTAATGGAACTTCGTATTCATAATAGTTCTCTTCATAATCCGAGCCTATCCGCATAAAAAATGTCATGTCTTGCTCCGCTTCTCCATTACGCGTTTCAGCATGAACAAACATTTTGAGCTTTTCATAAACACGCATATCAAAGTTGATATTCCTATATATAGCCCGAGCATCTCCATCGGTCAGATTGCATACCCCTATTGATAAGGATTGCTCGTTCTGCAAAATTTGTGGAAAGGCCCCTAAAGAGTTCTCCCTAACGATCCCATTTGGAATCACATAATTGAATGGTAATTTTTCGGAATTTTCTTCAATATTTACTGAATTGACTGCAAATTCAGTGAAATTACTTTCTTCAGATTCTATCACCCCAATACCAGGCGCATCCAAATCTCTTTGATATCTCCTCCACTGATTACGTACCAGATCCAATCTAGCAAACCTTAAATGCACAGGCGTACTAAAGTTCTTAAGATACATACGCATAAATCTAATCGATCTAAAGTTTTGTATTCCTCCTATTCTACCATCGAACTCATTCAATGGAATCAAATACCTATACCAAGTTCTTCCGTTTCTTCCTTCTATTTGATCCGCAATAAATCGATTTTCTTGTACTCTATTGTTTCCATCATTTACAATAGGAATTCGATATTGAAAATAGGATTCTGTTTCATTTAGTGTATTATCTCTATTCAAATCTTCTGAGTCAGGGAGATTCGTACTAGATGCCAAACGATTTCCTGTCCCTGCGATACTTTGATTATTATTGATAGGAGAGTTACCTTCTTGATTATTAAACTCCGTATATCGAACTAATAATCCTTCGGCTGCTTCTCTATCGATAAGGCTTTGGTCTTCGATAAATTTAAAATTATCATTTGACGGATCTGAACTGATCTCCGCCATTACATCAGGATCGATTGACGATCTGTATTCATTTAATATATCTGAAAATCTAGTTCGTTCTTCATTGTCATTTAGTCCATCTAGCCCGACATCTTGTCTAGCTCTATCCTCAGGATTATTGGCAAAGGCATTTACTACGATAGGTGCTCTTGGTATTTTCCCCCATGCCGTTTCATCGACTTGTACCGTCTCTTGCATTTCATCTTGAGCAGTAGGCAATCCATTTTCAAACGACAGTCTTGAATCCCTCAAAATATCCTCTGAGATATTCCCCAGCTCAATAAACATGTCTCCATCATCAGCAACTGCACCATTCATATCCGGTATGAAAGGATTCATTACCCAGAATTCTAAATATTCAATATTCGATGCTTCAAAGTTGTTTTGGTTCAATGCACGCATTATCCCTCCCCATCTCGTCTCAGGCTGGTTTAGATTAGCACGATTATTTAGACCTTGCGAAAAAGGCGTTCCATCAGGAAGATCAAAATTATATGGTCCTCTTACACTTGGGTAATAACTTAAGTTAAATGTCTGCGCCAAAGTATTCTGCCCTGGAGCAACTCTTCTATTTGGGAACACCTCCTCTAGACCAATTGTAGTACAATAGGAATCAGACGGGGCATTATCATTACAGTTTATCGTAGGATCTAGTCTATACCAATTGATCAATGCTCTATTCACACCTGAAGTGGTATTATCTATTTCATTTGCTTCAGGAAACATATCATTGTTATTTCTGTCATCATTCTGTGGAACAGAAGCTATAAACCACTGGTTGGCTGGCTGTCTCAAATCAAACGAACTGGTACTCCCCTCAAAATCATCTAAGTAAACAGCTCCTCCCAATCGATCTTCTCTCTCCTCATCAGTTTCTCCTTCAGACTCCCCTAGATTAATCGCTCTGGAGTGACCGGGCTTCAGATAAGCTCCCTCTGCCACAAACTTTACTCGGGACGGCTCTTTAGTATTTATTAAAGGGATACCATCTACAAACTTGGTTAACCAAGGCGCATTCTTATCTAGACTAATATCTAAACCAAAAATTCTATTGTTGATTGGATCATCCCCAATATTTACCTTTTGAGTAAATGGTCTTTCAAACAAATGCATATAGGTACCTCCAATACTCAGCTCCTCACTAAACCGATAATCGGCCCGCAGTCCGAGCATGGTTTTATTCTGAAAACCAAAGAGAGAATTATTCTCAAAAGATACGTTCACCGGAGTTCCTGATGCAAGAATGGCATCGTTTAATATTTTTATTCTACCTATATTATAATCCACTTCATAATCTACTCCTTCTTCAAGCTCTCGCCCACCGGCCACAACTGTTACTGAACCTTCGGGTAGGTTAAAGGCACCTAACGATATTTCAGAGTTCACCGAAGACTTATAGGAACCAGCAATTTTGAATCGGTTGAATTCAGAAAATTCTCTGGCTTGCGTAATGGTAGAATCATACAGTTGCTGATAGACGTATCTCTCCCTCAAGGCTGGATCATCAATTTGGCTAGCCAAGGACGAACCAAATGGCTCCAATACCGGGAACATGACTCTACCAGTTCTAGTATTGATCGTCAATCCTTCCACAAAATCAAAGACTCCATCTCGTAAGGGATCCCCTTGCGAGTTCAAATTATCTAGATTGAATACTCTGATCAATGGTGTCGCTGCCAAGTTACCTTCCGGCAAAAAACGCTTTTCTCCCGCTCCCGGATCATCATAAAATACATCCAGTTTAAAATCCTCTCTTCCTACTTGGAATGCACCGATACCATATACATTCTTCATCATCAGATCCCAACTCGGAAGATCTACACGCTGTGTAGAACTCTTCAACAATTTGACGAAGAGTACACCAAGGGTATCCGAAGCACTAGGTACATCATTGGATAATTCTCCCACTGTGTACACCTCTCCTTTATAGGTGTATTGATAAGCCACACCAAGTACTTGATCTGGTCTAAGATTTACATTGACAGAAAGAAATCCTAAGTCAGGATGAAAAGAATACTCAGAGTTATTCAAGAGTCTAGCTCTTACTTTCTCAAAATCTTTTGCTTGTGTAAATTGAAAACTTCCTCCTTGAAGTGTGGATACAGAATTGTTCAAGGTCCTAGCAGAAGAATTAGAAACTACTCTATTATATAAGTCGTTTGATCCATTATCTGGCAAAGGCAAACCATTCAAATCAGGCGCGAAAGGTAACAAAGGGGTATTGATGCTTTCTGGACTATGCAAGTCCGCACTATTTCCTTCTCCTAAATCTGATAGTGCAACGATATCTCTCACCCCACCTTCTGTAGCATTTCTATCATTGGTCACCCATACTTCCATCCTCGTGATTCGAAACAAACTATTGATCCGAGGCAATTCTTGTAGGGCACCTTCAAATACATTTCTATTATATTGAGAGAGAAAGAAATGACGGTTTTCATCGTATTGATCTGCAAACACTTCGTATTCTTGTAGTTCAGATCCACCCTGTATTTGGAGCTGCTCTCTACTAGAGTTCTGCTGAGCTGCTATCGCTGTTACCCATAGTTTTCCAAACTGCAATTCTGTCAAGACACCAAACAAAGATTCAGAACCTTCGATCAGATTTGTTCTCAATGGCAAACTCACATTACCCGCTTCTATTCTTTTGATGATTTCATCTTCACTGAAAGCATCACTATCATAAGCCAATTTCAATTGATTTTCAAAATCAAAAGTCGCTTGCGTATTATAGTTGGTGTTCAAGTTAAGCTTCTCACCTATCTTACCTTGCACACTCATTTGTATCGCCATATCAAAGTCAAAACCACTATTCACTCTTAGATTCAAGGGAAGACTAGGATTGTCTACCTTTTGTCGATCTACTCCAAATGTCAAGTTGATATTACCCTGTGGCTTGATCGTTACTCCCGTTCCTCCAAACAATCTGTCTATCAAGCTATCCTCTATATCCAATTTCTTGATGGGGTCATTTGCCTCTACTCCTGCTTTCCCCGTACTCACCCCTGACAATTTTCCAAAGTAATCATTCTGCTGCTCCTTTTCAGAATATTCCATGTACTCATCAAAAGTCATGTAGGTAGGTGGTCGATAATTTTCTTCTCCGATTTTTTCGTAGATGATGTATTGTCCTGATTCAGGATCATATTCCACTGTCTTCTCTATGGCTGATGGATCCTCTAAATCAAAAGGATTGTAATTAGAATCAAAAACTGAATTCTGAAATCTGTCCGATATTGGTGTCGTATCTAGTTCTACTTGGCTATCTGCTACGAAGTAGGGGTCCTCAGGGAGGTTGTTAAAACTAGTCGCGGACAGGCTATTTACTGAACAGAGGCAGAGAAAAATCCAGACTTGGAGAGCGTACTTATTTTTTATCATATCTAAAGGGGAATAATACCCAAAAATTTGTCTTATCGAATTGTGAGTCCACTACGAAAAGTCACAAAATCCAAAAATGTCTCTTTTGGCGATATTTTCTCTTTTTTCAATCCACTGATGCACAGGCATCACTGAATTTCAAAAACAAAAAATCTCATCCAAAATAGTTCATTTTTGAAAATCCGCTACTTTCCGGAGTGGACTCAACTTTTTAAAATCGCAAGTGTTCTATTTAAGAGCTGAGCACATAACTCTGATAAAATCAAACACTTATAACTCAACTTGCATTTTCGCTTTTTAGCAGAAATTTGCCAAAAAGAATACTCTCTCATTACGTTAAAAGAGAAAGATAGTTATTCGTATTTCACTCGAAAAACGAAGAAAATTTGGTAAAAATCAGGTTAATTGCTTCAAAGCACCTTTTATAAGCTGTTCTACCGGAGCATCTTGTCCAAATTCACTCATCAAGCTTTGTAACACTTTAGAAGCCTTGGCTTTATTAAAACCTAAAGCCAACAGAGCAGATAACGCCTCATTTTGCAAAGTATTGCTTACAAATACGGTAGATCCTGGATTTTGTCCGGCATCTTTTACCAGCTTATCCTTTAGGTCCAAGATGATGCGCTGAGCCGATTTCGGCCCTATCCCCTTTACCTTCTTAAAAGCCGCCACATTATTGCTGATTATAGCCATTCTCGTCTCTTCTGCTGTCATCGAGGACAGTACTACTCGCGCCGTATTTGGCCCCACACCACTTACCGAGATGAGATGCTTAAACATGAATCTCTCCACCGGCTCAAAAAACCCGAATAAAGTATGGCTATCCTCCTTCACATGCAGATAAGTATGCAGCTTCACCTCCTTGAGGGACTCTATCTGGCTATATGTGTGGAGTGAAATATGGATGTCGTAGCCAAGACCACCCGCCTCAATCTCCACAGCTGTAGGAGATTTGGTGATGATAGGCCCTTTGATAAAACTGATCATGGTTTCGTCTTATTTGACCGCAAAAATACAAAATATATAAGGTCGTAGAAGTATTATTTTGCTGATTGTCTTTGGTTTGTTTTTATGGGCCATCACGCCAAAAGGGCGTGACCGGGTCATGCGTCACTCCGCTTTGCTTCGGTCCCACATCCTATCCCCTCCAGCCAAACGCATGTGTGACTGCTCCCTAGCGATCGCATGACTACTACCCCTTGTCCATTAGATTTTGCATGCCGCAAGCCGTTGTTTGCTGTTCCCTGTCTGACTAAGGCGTCAGCCAGGCAGGCCTCATTATCTAGGTCCACTGGACCTAGATTGCTTCCCGTGGCAAGCACGGGACAGGTCTTACCATTCGGTCATTCCTTGTCCGAGGCTGTTACGAAAAAATAAAATTGAAAAACTTTAAAGCCACAACGTGGCGAAATATAATAGCCCGGGGCTGTAGCCCAGGGAAAACGCATCAAAATAATTGATATTCAATTGGATATAAGTTATTAACTTTCGACATATAAAAAATCGAGAGTAAAATGGCAGAAGCATCGACTAAAAAGGAAGGAGTGTTACATTTTTTAATTGGCAAATTT
>CALIEI010000183.1 GCA_938022165.1 uncultured Saprospiraceae bacterium
CATCCCATTTGGCGCGATTTTTCTTTTTTAAAAATCGTGACAAATGGCCTCCAAGAATGAACTTTCCAATTTCGTAACAGCCTCGCGCAGGGGTTGGTACAGAATAAGAGCAGTTTTTTTTCACCACAAAGCCTGTGCGACTCGATTGAGGCGTAACACAAAGTGAAAGCACAAAGAACACAAAGCTAAAGCTTCTCCCTTCTGTGTCTTTGTTCTCTTTGTGAACTTTGTGTTTTGCTGAATGAGAGCTGGTTTTTCTCACCACAAAGCCTGTGCGACTCGATAAAGGCGTAACACAAAGTGAAGGCACAAAGAGCACAAAGTATGAATGAATACTATGTGTCCTGATAGTACTTGTTTATAGAATTTCGAAGCTTCTTGATTTTAGATTAATGCAAGAAAATAAGTACCTTAAGGCTATGCAATTTATAGATGATTTAGATCGTATTGTTTCCTTAAAAACCTTTCCGCCGAAGCGAATCATTTCTGTTGTCCCTTCTATAACAGAATTGCTCTATGATTTAGGATTAGAAGAAGAGATAGTTGGGATTACCAAGTTTTGTGTTTTTCCTGAGGTCATTTATAGAACCAAACCCAGAATTGGAGGTACCAAAAAGCTGGATATCGATAAGATCAAATCCCTTCATCCTGATCTCATAATTGCCAATAAAGAGGAAAATCAAAAAGAAGACATCGAGCTTTTGTCATCTAGCTTCCCTACCTATGTATCTGATATCAAATTATTCAAAGATGCCATTGAAAAAATCAAAATTATTGGCGATATTACAAATAAGGGAGATGAGGCTAAATCGATGCTCAAAACCATTGAGGCATCTTTTTTGAAATTACCTACATTCCCTACTAAGCCAAAGGTGGCTTATATGATATGGAAAGATCCGATTATGGTTGCTGGAGGGGATACATACATAAGTGATCTACTAAACCAAGCGGGTTTTGAAAACGCTTTTGCTAGTTATTCGAGGTATCCTTGTATCACGCAAGCAGACATTGAAAAAGCTAGGGTTGATCTCATATTTTTGTCTTCTGAGCCATTTCCATTCAAAGAAAGGGATATTGCATACTTTGAGGCGTTAATTAGCGGTGCAAGAGCAACATTAGTAGATGGAACCATGTTTTCATGGTACGGGAGTCGATTATTGCTAGCGCCGACCTATTTTTTAAATTTGCGACAAGAATTCAACATATAAAACCATGCAACTACATTTTAAGGTAATTTTCTTATTGCTTTTTCTGTCTCTGCAATTAGGCCTACATAGTCAAGAGCTTGACTATATTCCTGGAGAGGTGTTAATACAAATGCAACCTGACAGAGTGGATCGAGGCGAGAGTTTATTATTGAATCCATCTATAGCAGGTTCATATACTATCGAGAAAAATCTTTTTCCTGAGCTGGGTATCTATCTTTTGAGTTATAATCCTAATCGAAGGCTTTCCACAGTGCTAGATGAGCTATCCAAAGAGAAGGATATTCTATATGTACAAAAAAATCAAAAAGTAAGTCCACGTAATACAAGACCAAACGATCCACTTTATTTAGATCAGTGGTATCATAGCACTATACAATCTGAAGAAGCTTGGGATGTAACTACGGGTGGCACAGATCCTAGAGGACGTCAAGTCGTAATGGCCGTAATGGATTCGGGGTTTGATATTGACCATATTGATTTTCAGGGTAACGTCTGGGTCAATGAAGATGAAATCCCAGATGATCAAATAGACAATGATAACAATGGCTATATAGATGACTACCGGGGTTGGAATCCTGAGACCAGATCTGATGATCATGGTGGCAGTGGTCAAGGTACGGTGCATGGTACCAATGTAGCAGGTATAGCCGGAGCTAGAGGAGACAATGATGAAGGAGTAGCTGGAGTAGCTTGGGATATAAAAATTCTATTTTTGAGCGGCTTGCGTACATCTGTTGAAATCGTTGAAGCGATGCGCTATATTTCTGAAACTCGACAAGAGTTTAATGAATCCGGTGGAGAGAGGGGTGCTTTCCTCGTATCCACTAATATCTCACTTGGCATTAGTAATGGAATGGCAGAAGATTTTCCGATATGGTGCGAACTGTACAATGTGCTAGGAGAAAATGGTGTACTGAATGTAAGTGCGGTGGATAATCTGAATTCTGATGTAGAGATCAATGGAGATATTCCAACAGTTTGCACATCTGAATTTCTTATTACCGTAACGAATACAGATATCAATAATCAAATAGATCCAGTAGCTGCCTTTGGAAATAGATCAGTTGATTTAGGTGCACCTGGCACCTCTAATGTTACTACTAGTCCAAATAATAGCTACAATGCAGTAAGTGGTACAAGTGTAGCAGCGCCTATGGTAGCTGGAGCAATCGCTTTATTATATACTGCTCCCTGCGAAACGGTAGCGGATCAATCGCTTATCGATCCTAGCGGAGTGGCGCTCAATATGAAAAGCATGATTTTTAATGGTGCACAACCTAGTCTATCATTGAGGGATATCACTACTCAAGGTGCTGTCTTGAATGTATTTGAAAGTATTCAATCCCTAGATAGAAATTGCAATAACGAAGCGAACTTAGACAACAATGTGATGCTTATACCCAACTACGTAGAACGAGGGCAACCTGTAGTCTTAAATTACAGATCTGCTGATGAGGGGGAAGCCACCATGATCAAAATATTCGATTCGAAGGGTGCTGTTATTCTTGAAAGACCAGTAGGACGTTCCTTTTTTGGTAGCAATAGAATAAGCCTAAATACCACTAGTGAGTTGAGTGCGGGTGTATACTTTGTCAGTCTTATCCTCTCAGACAATACAACTATTTCTGAAAAATTAGTCGTTTACTAAGACCTATCAATATTTGGATATCCAGTGAAAAGGCGTAAATTTGCGATTGCGTAAAAGCAATGGTCCCGTAGCTCAACTGGATAGAGTACTTGACTACGAATCAAGCGGTTACAGGTTCGACTCCTGTCGGGATCACTATTTTAACTCCAAGTACCAATCGACTTGGATTCCTCTTTATAACAAATACCTTTAAACTTATTGGAATTCAATCACTTCGAAGGAAGAATCTATTGCGATAGTGATAGAAGCGATATGAAGTACGATAGAGTCATAGTGACACTCATATCAGAGTAGCTACGACGAGTAGGAGTAGATGCTATGATATGAAAAGTGGAACATGATCTATAGTGTGCTGAATACAAGCGGAAAGCACGGCCATCGCCATAAAAATGGAGAAGCATTAGAACAAATATTTTTTGAGATCGTTACAACAATAAGCCTCAAAATTTACTATAAATAATCGATAAGCAGTTAAAAAACCTGCTAGGTGTCAATATGTTGGCCAAAAGCAGATCTAAAATTTTAAAATACAGCAAAAATGGCAATCAAAAAGAATTTTTCGAAAGACAAGAAAAAGTGTACGGTTACTTTCTCTCTTCCTGCGGAAGCAGCTCCAAATGCCACTTCAGTAAGAGTAGTGGGTGACTTTAACAATTGGAACTGGAACGAAGGATTAGAGCTAAATAGAAATAAAAATGCGTTTCAGGGCAAGACGGTTTTAGAGGCTGGGCAGCGTCATGAATTTCGTTATCTGATAGATAATCAGCGCTGGGAAAATGACTGGCAAGCAGATGAGTATGCGCCAAGTCCTTACGGCTGCGACAATTCTGTTCTTGTTACTCCTTCAGCTACAGCGACCAAGTCAGGTGCAAAAAGTACTAGTACAAAAACGAGAGCAAAGAAAGCGCCTGCTCAAAATGGGCAAACGACTACGACTAGAAAGGTCACTTCAAAAGGAAAAAGTGGTATCGATTTTACAGTGATTGAAGGCGTGGGGCCAAAAATTTGTCAGATCCTAGAAAAAGCAGGATACAATAATTTTGATGCATTGAGCAAAGCAAAAGTTACTGATCTCAGACAGGTATTGGAAAATGCTGGATCTAGATACAAAATGCATGATCCATCAAAGTGGGCTAAACAAGCTCGTTTTGCAGCTAAAGATCAGTGGTCAAAGCTAAATGAGTTTCAAGCAGAACTAAAAAAGGGCAAATAAGTAATCCTTTGCTGCTTAAAAGGGCTATTGGAGTGAATAAACTCCAATAGCCCTTTATTATTTAGATGATACTTTGCATCTTGTCTACTGAATTTCACTTAATAAGGTCAAATGAAAAAATATAGTCTTATTGCCATTATCCTTTGCTCATACCTATTGGTAAAGGCGCAAGTCCAATTCAGTGGATCACTTTTACAAGCTAATTTTGAAGCATTTAATTTAGATCTTGTTAGCAACAACTACCCTACTGTAGAAGATGATGCTTTTACCTTTTCAATACTCTTTACGAATGAGGAAAATGAGGATCGAGTGACAAATAGAAATGGGATTATTTTTAATCATTTCGAAAAGATTAATAATGACGCATTGACTCCCAATGGCGGCGTCAACGAATTGAGCTGGAGAACGATAGGCGTAGTCAGTGGCACCGGATATAGTATCATAGAAAAAAAAGGAATTACTTTTGGTCCATCCTTGGATGTTCTCATCGTGCAAAATAGGCTTCAACTGTTAAGAAATTTACCTACAGGACTGAATTTTGGCAACTTGCTTATGAATGATGTGGTGGCGGAAGATTTTAGGAATACCCGATTTATGTTTGACGGAAGGCTAAATCTTAATTTCAATTTTAAAAATAAAGAATCTAATTCTAGTTTTGGAGTTGGTATTACAGGAGGATATAGGTGGGATCCATTCAAGGAAAACTGGAGATATCAACGCTCTTCAGTAAAAGTAGAAATACCAGGAACAAGTCAATCCGGATTTTTACTTGGCTTAAGCATTTCAATAAAAGGTCCAAAATTTACGCCTCCAAAACCTAATAAAAAACAGGAAAGAAGCTAATGCTTCTTTCCTGTTTAGAAATTTCTCTTATCGAGCGATGAGTCTGAATTCTACTCTCCTATTTTGTGCTCTTCCCGCATTATATCGATTATCAGCGATGGGTTGCTTTTCTCCATATCCAACATAGTTTAATCTCGAAGGAGCAATTCCTTTTCTGACCAGGTAATCTCTACAAGACTTAGCTCTATTTTCAGATAGCTTTTGATTACCTGCTGAATCTCCAATGCTGTCAGTATGCCCAGCGACTTCTAAGTTATAAGATGGGTATTGTTGTAGGATACTCACAATCTGATCCAATACTGCATAAGATGAAGTTCTTAATGTAGCTCTACTCGTTTCAAATTCTACTTTTTGGGAAGCTGCTGCAAGCGTCTCTGTAGCCACTGTACTCACTGGAGGAGCAGGAGTAGAAATTACAGGGGCTGTAGTTGTAGGTTTTGGACAACCATTATATTCAGCTAGTCCCGGAGTGGTTGGGCAATTATCTGAAGCATCTGTAATACCATCTCCATCTGTATCCGGACATCCGCTGAATCTAGGTAAGCCTACTACATTTGGACAAGCATCTTTATCATCGCTGACACCATCTGCATCCGAATCAGGGCATCCACTGAACTGGGCCAAGCCGGGCTGATTTGGGCAATTGTCAAGTGCATCAACTACACCGTCATTGTCTGCATCATCAGATGGGCATCCAAAGGTAGCAGGATCTCCAGGTGTGTTTGGACAGTTGTCGTTTTCATCACTCACGCCGTCTCCATCCGAATCTACACTGTCATCTATACCACTATTCACATTGACTGGGCAACCATCTGTCGCGATTGGGCCCGCTTCATTTGGGCATTTATCTTTGCTATCAATAATGCCATCATTATCCGTGTCAGGACAGCCTTTAAACATAGCTTTACCCGCTACTCCAGGGCAAGCATCTTCAAGGTCTGGCACACCATCGCCGTCTGTATCTTGAGGCGGCATATTTAGTTTTGGCTCTTCCTCCTCTTCAAGAGCACCATCTAGATTAAGGATTAGTCCTGCTGCTATTTGATAATGAGAATGCTCTATCCCTGTCAAGCTAGTTCTTCTCTGAATTTCTCCATTTAACCAAACAGCATCAGTCAACTTAACATTTACCCCGATACCAGCAGGGATATAGGCATTGATCTCGTCCTCTCCTCTGTTTTGATAGTCTCCTCCAATCCCAGCAAAAATATAGGGTCCGAATGCAAATTTTCTTGGATCTATACCTGCGCTTACTAGAGCGTCTATACCTATAAAAAATCTTTCATCGCTATCTGCTAAAGCGTCTTCTCTAACTTCTACCGAACCCAATCTTAAGGGTACATCAATAGTTAACCAGCTATTGATGTTTTTACGAGCACTCGCTTGGAGGCCAAAGTTGAAGTTGTTTTCATCGAATATATCACTTACTGGACCATCACCAATGTCTTTAGGGAATAGAAGCTTGTATGACAATCCAGACAAACCCGGAATGAGTGCATCGTTGTCTTGAGCCTTCATATTAAGGCAAAAGAAACATATAAGCATGGTGGCAAAGAGAAATCTAACTTTCATAAGGATAATGAATTTGAATTAATAGTAATCAAAGTCTAATTCAATTGATCTGTTGAACAATGATTTAGCCCAAAGCTATAAAAATAGACACGTTATTTAAAAGACTAATATGATTAATTGAAATATTGAAAACGATCTCTAGATAGAATTGGAAGTTTGTGACACGCTATAACAGTAATAATAAGGTGCTATTCTACTAAACCTCTTCCAGTTTTGTTGATTTGCCCATCTCCGTCTAGCTTTTTCATAAGACGATCTAGGATACCGTTAATAAAGTCTTTGCTTTTGTCTGTAGAGTACGATTTAGCAATTTCAACATATTCGTTTAAGGTAACTTTAGTGGGTATAGAAGGGAAATTCATCAATTCTCCAATAGCCATTTTCAGTAGGATCATATCTATGATAGCGACTCTATCGGCATCCCAATTCTTTAGATTTGGTTCAATAATTCCAAGTAGTTCTTCATCTTTTTCTAAAACTAATTGGAGCAACTTATGTCCAAACTCTTGCGTGGTTTCGTGATTGGGTTTGAACTGACGGTAAGTGTCTTCTTTAAGTGGAAGTGCTTTTATGGTTCGCTTTACAGCACCTACTACCAGTGACTTGTCGTCTTCCCAATTATTAAACCTATCGTCAACTAAGTCCTCAAACAAGGCATTGCCTAGACAATGTTTATATAAAGCTAAAAGCACGGCTTTATCGTCTTCATGCTTCGTCTCTCCATTCTCTTGATAGGACTTGTATTCATCTGTTTTAACAAATTCTGCATAAACAGACTTTATGGTTCCTTCTTCTATTTCAACATCAATTTCAAAATCATTCAATTCTTTATGAAATTCTTTAGATGTTTTAATTGAGGAGCTCAAATCATTTAATGCCAACTTAGGTATAAAATTAACATCAGCTTCAGTTGGTAATAGTTTGGTCGTACGATTTTTCTGATCTATTTGAGCAAAATTAGATACTTGACTGGTAGTTGAAAGATTAAAGAGATATAATTTATATGATTGCTGTATCAGATCATTATATCTTTGTAGGATATCGGTATGGTTTGAGTCACCATTTATACTGGAGTATAGTAACTGCATAATTTTTATGCGAATATTTCTACGACTCAGCATATAAGAAAAACGTTTTTATGTTCGGATTACATTTCATTTTCGTCATAAAGAAAATGTTATTTTGATTAAAACTCAATCTTTCAAGCATTTTCTTTTAGACTTTAAGATTTAAGCCCTTAATGTAAAAATCCTCACTTTCATTCATTCGAATAAAAAAGTGAGGATTCTATATTTTATGGAGACTTTATTGGTAAAACGCTTATCTTTTCAAGAAAATCAATTTAGATATTCGGCCTTGATTTCAGCATAAGAAGGCAGTTTTCTTTCATGCCATTTATGCAAAATTTTTCCATTCTTTATCAGTAAAACTCCAGGATTAGACCTGATGATCGTTTTTAGCAAAATGTCATCTGCTGTGTGCATTGGGAAGTCAGCACCAATGGCTGCGAGAAATGAATTAACCTTCTCTGGAGATGCATATGCAGTAATAGCATAAGTTCGAACGCCGTCTGCTTTACCAGCCTTTGCCAAAGGGATCACTTTGTCTTTGTAAGCGTCTATTTGCTTCGTATTCCAGATGTATTTATCTCTTGTTACTTGTTTTTGATCTACACTAACTAGTCTAGGCGTTGGTACATTGTTGATTGTATCTTGCACAAAGATAGAATCATTGACCATTACCGTTTCTTGTTCGGTATCATGGTATAGCTTATAGCTTATGACCATAAATGAAGCCCCCTCATAAGTCAAGATATCTTCTGTCACATTGTTGCCTCCAAGATCGCTCACTTCAAATTCTGAAATCTTGGTTGATTTCACTGTAGGCTCTCCCCTATTTTGTTCGATGTTCCAGTCTGTTTTAGGAAATTCTTTATACCTACTGATATAATCATTCATTGGCATTTTCTCTACAGCGCCCGTAGCTTTATTGGTTAACACATAATTTACGGGTGCTTCTTCTGCTGCCTTTTCTTCTGCTGCTTTCTTAGCATTGATATCAACTCCATTAGCAAAAGGTCTAAAATCTGTTTTTGGAATATCCCAAACATAGTTTGAAATACAATACACTAAGAAACCTATAGTAGATACCGCGACAATAGCTGTCCTAGCTCCCGGTTTGAAAATTTGATGCATGGACTTGAACCCAAACAGCATAAGAAACGCTGGTATAAGTAGAAATAGATCTTTATAAAAAGAGGTTCTTGGTTTTAGTACTAAAAAGTCTCCAAAACAACCACAGTCTGTTACTTTTTGATTGGTGCTGTCAAATGGTACCCACTTGCTTAGCTTAAAGAAGTGCATCGGTATATCGGCTGTTTTAGTCCAACCGTCAGCTAGCATTTTTTTACCCTCATCCTCTAAGACTTCTTTTGTTATCCCTTGTTTCTCTATCTGCACATAGTCTTGACCTGGCACATATCCAGTCAAGTAAGTAAATCCAGTCAAGACAGTAAACATCACCACTATCCCAAAAAAAGAGACGGCAGTCAAAAATCTACTAAAACCGATAATCAGAGCGACTCCTAATACCAATTCTAAAACGATCATCCCTACTGAGAATCCAGTAGAAAAACTCCCTAACCAAGGAAATAATTGGGAAAAGGTTTCTAAACCCATACGCGCAAATTGATCTTGGAATTCAGCAAAATACTGATCCATCTTATACGCAGTACCCAGTGGATCTACTGCTTTAACAATACCCGAGAACAGGAAAAAAACACCAGTAAAATTTTGCACAAATGACATCAACCAGCTTTTGCGCTTTTTAAACACAAATTCTACAAGTGCCGTAAGTGCCAATCCACCAATGATACAAATGATAAATACTTTAGTAAGGGTCATGTGGTATTATTTAAATATTATTTCTCAGCTAATTTAATCAAAGCAAACATGGCATAGTTGATAATGTCTCTATAACTTCCTTCTGGGCCTTCGCTGATAATGGTTTCTCCATTATTATCTTCTATCTGCTTCAGTCTCAATATCTTCATCAAGATCAGGTCTGTTAGCGAACTGATACGCATATCTCTCCAGGCTTCCCCGTAGTCATGGTTTTTGGCCAACATCAACTCTTTTGTCTTTTGCATTTGCTCCAAATAGAGCATTTTGGCCTGATCTGCTGGCAATTCCATCTCATCCGACGCTTCCATCGAGATTTGTATCAAAGCCATAGCGCTATAATTGATCAATCCAATGTATTCAGGTTCAACACCTTCTTCAATTTTTTGTTCTGAATTGGTCTCCAAACTGCGTATTCGCTTGGCTTTTATGAACAACTGATCTGTAAGCGAAGAAGTCCTTAAAATACGCCACGCGGTGCCGTAATCTTTCGTTTTCTTGACAAATACGTTTTCGCATTTATTCGCTGCTTGATCATATTGAGTAATGGTCTTATTCACTGTCTACTTTTGATGCAAATATACTCTTTTTACAAAGTAACAAAAGGCTGATTTAAGATGCTGTGAATGGAGTGTTAATGAGTGGCTAGGTATCTAGGGGTCTAGGTGTCTAGGTGTCTAGGTGTCTAGGTGATACCTAATTATATTGAATTTCCGTTATAGACGGCTTCTTATCCTTGCTTTTGGTTGTTATTTTTGACAATTGTCCATTGTGATTCCAGTCAATGTATAATTCACTGGCTATGGAATCTTGACTTTCAAAACTAATCCGCGAAATTTTATCTTCCTCTGCATTAAGATATTGAAAAGCTTGTTTAGTCATAAAATCTGAACCCGTCAAGCTAGATGAAGCTTCTATTGATGTCAATTGAGCATTTAGATTGTACTTGCAAAACCTATAAGTATTTCTTGACTTGATGTTAGAGGCTGCTTTTTGCTTATCATCTAAATTCTCAATCCTAACAATTTCATCCTTTTTATTGTAAACAAAATTTTGATGGGTGATTCTTGTAAGTATATCATAAATATGAGTAAAGGTTATACTTGTAAGGAAGCCTTTTGAGGAATAAGTATAGTCCTCAAAATTTTTAAATATTTTTTTTTCTTCATATTTCTCTACTCTTATCTGTTTTAGTTTATCATTTTCATATCTAAATTCTTTTGTTTTCAATAAGCGGTCTTCGGAAATTTGAAAATAATCTATTTTGGAGATTCTCCCATCCTCATCATATTCGCAATTGTCCACATAATCAAGGGATTCTAAATCAATTTCTATTTCGTTAGGACCAGCTATCCATCCATGAAAGACATGGGTATTTGTTTCTATCTTTCCTAGAACGTTTAGCTTTAGGACTCTCACCAATTTTCCATCTAAAACTACCCTAATATTTTGATGCCTTTTGTCTTGAAATACTAGTGGATCAAAAAAATCTCTCCTTAATAAATTATATTCTGTCGTATACATAGATAGTGGAAGATAAATAAAAGTGCTTTTCCGTTTACACAGAAAAGCACTTTTATATGGATAATTGAGCAATGCTCTCTTTATAAAAATTCTACTAAAAGCTTTTAAAATGGATTCACCCCCATATTTTCCCAGCAGAAAGCATAAATATCTGCTTGTAGATCGATTACTTGACTAGTAGATACCGAACCATGACCCGCTTTGGTTTGGATACGGATCAATACGGGATTCTCTCCTTCATGCATTTCTTGAAGTGTCGCGGCAAACTTAAATGAATGCGCTGGAACAACTCTATCATCATGATCACCAGTAGTCACCATCGTTGCAGGATACGCAGTGCCTTTCTTTAGGGCGTGTACTGGAGAGTACTTTTTGAGATATTGAAACATCTCTAAGCTCTCATCTGCTGTACCATAATCTGCAGCCCATCCAGCACCTGCTGTGAATTTGTGATAACGCAACATATCCATAACTCCTACTGCTGGCAAAGCTACCTTTGCCAAGTCTGGGCGTTGTGCCATAGTAGCTCCCACAAGTAATCCACCATTAGAACCACCAGCGATAGCCAATTTATCACTTGAGGTGTATTTGTTTTCTTTAAGGTATTCAGCTGCCGCGATGAAATCGTCAAACACATTTTGCTTATTCATCTTGGTTCCTGCTAGGTGCCACTTCTCTCCATATTCACCACCACCACGAAGATTAGGTTGTGCATAGATGCCTCCATTCTCCAACCACACCAAACGCGCAGCACTGAAGCGCGGCGTCAAGCTGACATTGAATCCACCATAGGCATATAGATACGTTGGATTCTGCCCATTCATTTCCAAACCTTTCTTGTGTGTAATGAACATAGGTACTTTAGTCCCATCCTTACTAGTATAAAATACTTGCTTTGTCTCAAACATATCTGGATTGAAATCTATCTCAGACTTTTTATATAAAGTAGATTTTCCAGAAGCAATGTCGTATTTGAAAATCGTACTCGGATAAGTAAACGAAGTAAAACTGTAGTAAAAATCTTTGTCCTCTTTCTTCGCACCAAATCCATTTGCAGAACCGATTCCTGGTAGTTCCACTTCTCTTTCAAGTTCACCATTCATATTATATTGTTTGACCTGAGTCTTTGCATCTACTAAGTAACTCGCAAATATCTTACCTCCACCTGTATTGGTGCTAAGTACATTGTCCGTTTCTGGAATCAAATCCTTCCAGTTCTCTTTAGTCAATGCAGAAAAATCTGCTGTTACTAATCTATAGTTTGGCGCACCGACATTGGTCTGCATGTAAAATTTACTGCCTACATTATCTACAACATAAGTGCTACTAAAGTAGTCGTCCTCAACCAATACAAATTCGCTATTCTCCTTGCGAAGATCTTTTATGTACAATTGATTTCCAGAGGTATTTTGAGCAGCCGAAACAACGAGGTAGTTTTGGTCTTCAGTCACATAACCTCCGATATATCTATTGGGCTGCTTGTCACCTCCAAAGACTAGCACATCTTCTGATTGGTCTGTACCCATTTTATGATAGTACAGTTTATGTACTTGTGTTTTAGCACTTAGTTCAGATGCATTCTTCACTTTATCATAGCTACTATAGTAAAAGCCTTCATTGCCCTTCCAAGATAGTCCGCTAAATTTCACATCTCTAATTGTATCTCCGACCATCTTCTTATCCTCTGCATTAATAACGATTATTTTTCTCCAGTCAGATCCACCCTCCGTTATCATATATCCTAGCATAGACCCATCCTCTGTAAAAAACATACCTCTCAATCCAGTAGTACCATCATCCGAAAAAGTATTTGGATCCATGAATACCGTTGGCTCAGCATCTGGGCTGTTTTTTGGTCTTCTGTATACTACGCTGTGATCTTGAAGACCATCGTTTTTATAGAAGTATTCATAATCCCCTTCTTTAAATGGGGCAGATACTTTTTCATAATCCATCAAAGTTTTGAGTCTGTTTTTGATTTTATTCTTAAATGGAATTTTATCTAAGAATCCGAATGTAACTTCATTTTGCGCTTTCACCCATGCTGCAGTTTCGTCGGATCGGTCATCTTCTAACCAACGATATGGATCAGGCACATCGATTCCGTGATAGGTATCGACATGATCTACTTTTTGGGTGATAGGATAAACCAAATCAGGCATAGTACCGCTCTTTTCCGTCATAGTTTCTTTTGTCATATTATCAGTTTGGGCTATTTGTTGCTTTGCTGCATTACAGGCCATCAATAGCGGCAAGCAGATCAAAGCTGTCCAGAATATTTTTTTCATAATTATGTACGTTTTCAGTTTGAAAGTTAATTCGATATTTAATGGAAAAATAACAATATCTTTTCCGATGCACAAGCCAAGATAGCCATAATTGGGAAGAAATTTATAAATGAAATAATTAGTATTTGGGGCCATCCCTCGTTTCGTCGTTTAGATAATCTACACATTTATAGATTATTAGCTCCTCGCTCGGGACCGCGCTATGCAGCACTCCGCCTTGCTCCGGTCTCGGCATGCTATCGCCTGCTCGAGACTACTCTCCCGATAAAAAATCGGGATCGTATGCTTACTATCGCTTGTCCAGGGGGTTTTTGACATATTAAGATTGTTTGTCATAAGACTTAAATCCTTAAGTCTTATATTTACATTTAAGCAAATACGAAGTCCAATACGAAAATGTATCTTTGAGTCAATCGATATGAAATCAATATTCTCAATTTTCTTTTTTATTTTTTTGTGCGGCTATTTGGAAGCTCAACTTCTTGTCACTCCATCATTTCAAGAAAACACTTTAGTCAATAACCCTGCTGCTTTGGGTGCTATCCAACAAGAAGGAATTCAAATCAATACTTTTTCTACTCGGGTATTTACAACAAGTTTTTCTTCGCCAGGTACGAGCCCCACGATTAGTTCTTTCGGTCAAATTAGACCTAATTTCTCACAAAGACCGTCTACATTTGAGTTGAAAAATTTTTACGGTCTATCTTATCACAATACCCAGCTCCTAACTAATGGATTTAAAATTACAGTAGGGCTACAATTACAAATTACTCAAAATAGATTATCGCTGCTAACAGCTAATAACACCTATGGTTTCACAGCCAATGTGCACATCCCTCTCAAAAAAGCTAACAGAGAGAGATATTTTTCAGCAGGACTTCAAATGAATTTGATTCATCAAAAACCAGTTAGAGCAGTCACTGCCTTTGCTTTTGAAAATTTGATTCAATCACCAAGCATTAATTACGACATTTTTAATAATCAGTTTTCCAGGACAGGTTTTGAATACACTTTAAATACAAGCTACCTAACTCATGGTTTCAAAAATTTCTTATTCAATATAGGACTTTCATTTAATGCCTTCGAAACAAAAACGATAAATACATTTAGAGGAACAGAAACAGGTTCTTTTTCATTTAGCAGTAATGTGAATTTGTCGGTAAATTTCTTTTTAAATGCTCAAGCTGTATCTCTCAGAGAAAAACTAATGATTGATGCGAAAATCTTAGCTAGTAATAATAATTTATTTGGCTCTTTTGGTTTAGGCTTCAGACTAAAAAAGAACAAGATCATGCGTCTTACCGGTTCAGCTTCCACTCACTTTGAATTTCGAACCATTGGTGCTACCTTAGGTATAGATATCTCAAATTTCTCCTATTTTGTTTATTACGGAAACATATCTCAATCTCCCCAAGACTTCATTATAAATGGTGAATGGTTCGAGAGACCTGGTAAAATAGTACAAGCGGGTGCTTACTATAGATTGAATGGTGACAAAAAGCCTACCCTCTTAAATCTAAAATATTAGGATGTTAATTGATGATAAAACCATAATAACGTTAAGTATTTTTGAGTCAATCGATATGAAATCAATATTCTCTATATCTATTTTTATTTTTTTGTGTGGCTATTTGAAAGCCCAGCTTCTCGTCACTCCATCATTTCAAGAAAACACTTTAGTCAATAACCCTGCTGCCTTGGGTGCTATCCAAAAAGAAGGAATTCAAATCAATACCTTTTCTACTCGGGTATTCAATAGAAGTTCTTTTTCATTGAGTACAATACCTCTGAATAGTTCTAATGGAATCATACCCAATGCATTGCAACAGTTGTCTAGTTTTGAATTAAAAAATTTTAGTGCAATATCTTATCACAAAACGCAGACCTTACCTAATGAATACAAAATTACTGTGGGACTGCAATTGCAAACTACCCAGAATAGGATAGCTCAGATAACAGCTAACAACACCTACGGATTTACTGCTAATGTGCATATTCCACTCAAAAAAGCCAATAGAGAGCGTTATTTTTCGGCAGGACTTCAAATGAATCTCATACACCAAAGACCAGTTAGAGCAGTTACGGCATTTGCTTTTGAAAATTTGATTGAAATGCCAACAATTGATTTCACTTCTTTTAATAGACAATTTTCTAATACAGGATTTCAATATACATTAAATACAAGCTACTTAACACATAACCATAAAATGTTCTTGTTTAATTTTGGACTGTCATTCAGTGCTATTGAGAGAAAACTTGCCAATACATTTAGCGCGAATGGAACAGGTACATTTTCATTTAGGAGTAATGTGTTTTATGGATGGAGCTTCTTTTTTAATTCTCAAGTGGCACCTTCCGAAGATAAATTCATGATTGAGACAAATTTATTTCTTAGAAATAATGTATTTGCAGGTTCTTTTGGTTTTGGCTTTAGACTGAACAAGAAAACAATATTGCGTGTTAATGGCGTGGTTTCCACTCGCTTTAGATTTCTCAACTTTGGAACTACACTTGGCTTGGAGATTTCAAAATTCTCCTATTTTATTTATTTCGGAAACATAATTGATACCAGAGTTAATTCTACTTTTTTGGATGAAGATTTCGAAGGTCCTGGTAAAATAATACAAGCGGGTGCTTACTATAGATTGAATGGTGACAAAAAGCCTACGCTTTTAAATCTAAAATATTAGGATGTCAAATGATGACAAGGTCATTCTCGATGCTACCAAATCTTGGATAGCACGTTTTGTAATTGGATTGGATATCTGTCCTTTTGCTAAGCATGTTCCCTCGACAAAAATAAGGTATACCATTTTTGGTAAGGATGAGCTACTTCAAATCCTCGAGAATATCCAGATGGAATTTCAATATTTATTGTCTCATAAATCCATCGAGACTAGCCTTATTGTATATCCCGAAGCAAGTCAAGATTTCAATCTCTTTTTAGACACCTACTACGCCTGTGAGCAATTCATGGAAGATCTTGGTTTAGATGAAGAATTTCAATTGGTAGTATTTCATCCTCATTTTGTATTTGACGAATCCAAAGCAGATGACCCTGCTAACTTTAGCAATCGGTCTCCCTACCCAATGATCCACATTCTAAGAGTGGCATCCGTAAGTAAAGCTGTTGCCAGCCACCCTGATATAGCCAGTATTCCTGAATCAAACATGGAGAAATTGCGAATGCGGTCTTATGCTTATTGGGAAAAATTCAGAATGGATAGTAAGTGAGCATACCAAATTTACAAATTTGAATAATCACTTTTCCTAGAAAAATCTAACGCATGAGCGGTAGTAGAGACTCAGGCGCTAGCCTGAGGTGCGAAGCACGGGAGCGAACGCGGACTCTCGGATGGCGCGACCGCGCATGGTGAGAAGCTTAGCTTGTGCTGCGGGGGCATGCCCAAAACATTTTCACCTTGACTCAAAAAAAATGGATAACAGGTAAGGTCATACCTATTATCCATTTAGATAAATTAAAAAACTATTGTATTGAGTTTATTTGTTTAGCCTTTTACTGTGCGAATGATGGAAGCCGCTACTTTGTATGGATCTGCATTCGATGCTGGACGACGATCTTCCAACCATCCTTTCCATTTGTTTTCTACTGTAGCAATTGGGATACGAATAGATGCACCACGATCAGACACGCCATAGGAGAATTTCTTGATCGACTGTGTCTCGTGCAATCCTGTAAGACGCTCATCATTGTATGCGCCATATACTTCAATAGCCTCCTTGATACGTTTCTTGTCTCCAAATTTCTTACAGATCTTATCGTAAATTTCTTTTTTACCGGCCTTACGTAAAGTCGTGTTAGAGAAGTTGGCGTGCATTCCACTACCATTCCAGTCGCCTTTGATTGGCTTGGGATGTAGATTCACACGAACACCGTATCTCTCAGCTACTTTTTCTAATAAATATCTTGCAGCCCAAACTTGGTCACCAGCTTCCTTTGCTCCTTTGGCAAATACCTGATATTCCCATTGGCCTTTCATAACCTCTGCATTGACCCCCTCAATATTGATATTAGCCTCAAGACACATATCCATATGCTCTTCTACAATATCTCTACCTACAATGTACTCCGCTCCTACAGAGCAATAGTATGGACCTTGTGGCGCTGGGTAAAAACCTGCCGCCGGAAAACCAAGTGCGTTGTTCAATTCAATATCCCAAAACACATATTCTTGTTCGAAGCCGAACCAGAAATCATTGTCATCATCATCAATGGTAGCACGGCCATTCGTCTTGTGAGGTGTGCCGTCAGCATTTAACACTTCAGTAATCACTAAGTAGCCATTTTTTCTACTTGGATCGTGAAACAGTCTAACTGGCTTCAATAAAAGATCTGAAGAATTTCCTTTTGCCTGATTAGTAGAAGACCCATCAAATGACCATATAGGGCAGTCTTTTACTTTAAGCTTACCTTTGATTTTTGAAGTGTCAATGATCTTGGTCTTACTACGCATTTTTTGTGTTGGAACTGATCCATCCAACCATACGTATTCTAATTTTACTTTTTTCATAGATGTGTTAATTGGTACTATTACAATGAATAAATAATTTCTCAGATTAATTCTAGCGCAAAAGTACTGGCAAAGAAAGTATATAAAAAATCGAATATAGATTGATTTATGATACCCATTTTATATTTTTGCACACTAATTATTTGCTAATCAATAATTTATGGCACTAAATATACTGACACCCAAACTCAATAAAGATCCGCTTTTTTTATTGATACAATCTCTGACAAAATCAGAAAAAAGGAACTTTAAACTGTATGCTAGGCGACTACAAAGTGGTGTAGATACTATGTTCATTAGCCTTTTCGATGTGCTTTCGAAATTGGATAATTATGAAGAGGAAAAAGTTTTTAAAAAAATAAAAGGCCTAACTTCCGTACAGTTATCAAATACCAAAAGGCACCTTTACAAACAGATATTGATCAGCTTGCGTCTTTTATACGCTCAAAAGAACATTGATATCCAAGTGAGAGAACAATTAGATTTTGCAAGAATTCTCTATGGCAAGGGCATGTATTTGGATAGCCTAAAGATGCTGGACAAAGTAAAGGAGTTGGCCCTAGATCACAATCGGGATATATTGGCACTGGAAGTATTGGAGTTTCAAAAATTGATAGAAGAGCGACATATCACAAGAAGTAGATCTGTAAAGAACAAAGTAGAAGACTTGATCGATGAAGCCCAACGTACCAGCGAAGTAATTGCATCGACATGTCGATTGTCTAATCTAAAAATCAAGATGCACGGATGGTATATCCAAATAGGTCATATCAAAAATGACAAGGATAGATTGATCGTTGAAGAGTACTTTCGTTCAAATCTTCCGGTAGTAAATGAAGCCAATCTGGGATTTTTCGAAAAAGTATATCTCTATCAATCTTATGTTTGGTATTACTTTATTCTTTTAGATTTTAAGCAGTGTCTAGTGTATGCAAAACAATGGGTGCAGATGTTTATCAAAAACCCCAAATTTATAGCGGAAGATCCTGCGCTATACATGCGTGGTCTTGCCTATACTTTGACATGCTCATTCAATATAAAAGATAAGCGAACTTTTGAAAAACACCTTGGCATATTTGAGCAATTTGAAAATGAGTTTGCAGATAAGCTTGATACACTTTCCATGCAATTGTTGTTTTTGTACTTATCCACCGCTAGAATAAATCGGCACTTTTTGTTGGGTACATTCAAAGATGGCGTAAAGCGGGTACCAATTATTGAAAAACAATTCAAGAAGTTTGCGCCCTTGCTTGATGTACACCGTACGATGGTATTCAATTATAAGATTGCTTATTTGTATATGAATAACGGCGACTATAATAAAGCATTGGACTATCTAAATGTAATCATCAATCTAGAAGCAGGGCATCTACGCGAAGACATTCAATCATACGCACGCATCATGCAGGTCGTATCGCACTACGAAATGGGTAATATGAATCTCCTACCCTATCTCATTAAATCTAATTTTAGATTTTTAGGAAAAGTTAAGGAACTCAATAAGCTACAAAAGGAAAGTTTGGATTTTTTCAACAAGATTATCAATATACCTGATAGTGAGATAAAACAAGCATTTAAAGAATTTATTAAAACGCTCAAAAATATAAGCCACGATCCGTATGAGAAAAGATCCTTTTTGTACCTTGACATGCTTTCTTGGGCGAATGAAAAAATGAAAAAAATAAAATAA
>CALIEI010000184.1 GCA_938022165.1 uncultured Saprospiraceae bacterium
AAGATGGAAAGTTTGTTGTCTCTGCCAGTGAAACAAATAGATTTGTATTTAGTCGCACCTCAAAGGATACTTTTCAAGAATACGGCGAACGATATAAAGAGGGAAAGTGGACGAGGTATTTTGAGGATAGCTTTAAGGATACACAGTAGTGGTTTTGTTATTAAGTATTTCATTGTTTTTCGGGATGGGGAATGATATAAATAAGTGGTTAAGAAATCCTCTATTATTCTAAAGACAAAACACTATTCCAGTCTAAAAAATGTCAATGAAAAGTATTTGATTTTTTCACATATGACATATGTTTAAATGTAGATTGGCTATTACATTTTAAAAAGCTATCTTAGTCAAGTCTAATATTCTGCAAAACAAAAATTCACAAATCAATATGACCCTGCCTTTGGCAGTTTAAATCCGATTTACGGTGAATAAAAGTGAGATTTTTGTTGCGCTTATACTTTCGGTTTCTATTCTATATTTGGCAAATTGTGAAATTAAAGAATTGTCTAAAATGCTGAAAAGTTGTCATTGCATAAAGTTGATACCAGTGTAATTAATCCCTTTACGGATAACAATAGGCTCATTCCACTTGGATATAAATGGTCCTATATTTATTTTACTCTGCAATAATTATAAAATTCAATTAACTAAACAATGCTTAACGAAAACTATATAATTAATAACAAATGGTTTGAAAACGGCAAATATATTGTCCATAAGGGTGAGCAGAAAATTAGCAAGACAAAAGTATTGCTGAAGTCTCTAAAGTCAGCCTATCAAAGTAAGCAGGACTTAGCTAGACTCCAGTCGGAATACAATTTGCTTAAACAATTAGAGCATCCTTCCATTCCAAAAGTGATTGAGCTAGCGCCTTATCAGCAGAATCTAAGATTGGTATTTACTTTGCCTGCAGGCGAACCTTTGCGCAATTATATTGGATCTGCATTTAATGTTTCCACATTTATCAATATAGCTATACGCATAACAAATGCTGTCAAATATCTACACGCAAATAAAATAATACACAAAAATTTAAACCCACGTACTATATTTTATGACAGCATTAAAAATAGCATAGATTTAGTTGGGTTCGAATTAGCTACTTTCCAGCCTAGAGATGCCTACTTCCCTAGCTCGACAGATTCTTTTGAAACTGAGCTTGCTTATATATCACCTGAACAAACAGGACGTATAAACAGACCTATAGATCAGCGTTCGGATCTATATTCATTAGGGATAATCTTTTATGAGATGTTAGTAGGTTTTCCTCCTTTTACTTCAGAAGATCCATTAGAAATCATACATAGCCATATCGCTAAAAAACACAAACCCATAAGTGAAATCAATAAAGCTGTGCCCCAATTAATCACTAAAATAGTAGACAAATTATTGGCTACTAACATGGAGAATAGGTACCAAAGCTCAGTTGGCTTACTACATGATTTGAAGAGATTTAAAGAAGAGTCAGAGGCTACTTCAAAACCAGTTGGTTTCACACTAGCAGAAAATGACATCAATAATAAATTTAGGTTATCTAGTAATATTTATGGTCGCACAGAGGAGCTAGCAGAACTTAAAGCGAGCTATTTAAGGGTGCAAGGCGGCTCTACTGAAATGGTTTATGTTATCGGGCCTTCAGGTATAGGTAAATCTGCTTTGGTCAATGAAGTGAAAAAATATGTTGATTTAGATAGAGGTTATTTTATTCAAGGCAAATTCGATCAGGTAAAACAAAATGCTCCCCTTAGCTCTATATTTGGCGCATTTTCTCAACTGATAAAACAAATATTAACTGAAAACAAACAACGAATAGAACATTGGAAACATTTGGTTAGTGCGGCTGTAGGAACCAATGGCCAAATTCTGATAGAAGTAATTCCGGAACTCAAATTATTAATTGGTGAGCAAGCTTCTTATGACAACTTACCAGTCGCAGAAGCAAATACCAGGTTCAATCTTGTATTTAATTCTTTTGTTCAAGTATTTGCTAATGAAGAACATCCTCTATGCATCTTCCTTGATGATATGCAATGGATAGATTCTGCGACTTGTCAGTGGTTGGAAAACCAGTTTGTTAATCGCCAATTTAAACACCTGTTCATTATAGGTACCTATAGAGAGAATGAGGTGTCTATCTCGCATCCGCTCATAATGATGCGAGAAAATATCAAACGACTTGGTATATATAATCAAGAAATTTATTTGAATCCCTTGGATACAGAGTGTATTTCGCACCTAATTAAAGATTCCCTAAATCTTAGTCTTAAGGAGTGCGAAGAAATAGCTCAAATAATATTCAAAAAAACTAATGGTAACCCATTTTTTATCAAGCAGGTCTTGCTATCTCTGCATGAAAAAGATGCTATTCGATTTTCTGATGAAAGACAAAAATGGACTTTTGATATTGAGCTGATAAAGCAATCTACTATCAGTGATAATGTGATTGAATTAATGTTAGATCTATTACAGCGGTTGCCTTTGCCTGTAATAGAGAATCTTAAAATAGCTGCTTGTATTGGAGGTAAGTTTGATCTAGCAACTCTTAGTGCTGCTACCAACGAGGACGAAGAAACTACGATTAGTCAATTGCATGATGCCATTCAGCTAGGTATAATTAGAGCTCATAACGAATCAGGTACTATAGTCTACAATTTTCAACATGATAGATTGCAACAAGCTGCAATTTCATTACTGACTACTGAAGAAGAACAATCCTCTCAACTTTCTATAGGCAAGTTTTTATTAAAGAAGTATAATAATGAAACATCAAGTGAAGGAGTATATGCAATCACGGATCACTTGAATGCTGCTCTTCCAATAATTAAAGATGCTGCTGTCAAAACTCAACTTATACAGCTAAACTTCACTTCTAGTAAACAAGCGCAAGCAGCTACAGCTTATCAAGCGGCTCTGGAATATATCAATAAAGCTTTGCATTTAACTCAAGCATCTGAGGAGTCAGAAGAAAGGTCCTCTTACTTGAGGTTAATTATGGCGCAGAAAGCTGAAATAGAACATCTAAATGGAAACCAAGCGCAAGCAGCAGAGTATTTTGATAAAGCTATTACCTTAGCACAAACAGATGTCGATAAGGCAGACGTGTATATTAAAAAAATACATTTCTATAATAACTTAGGAAAATTCAAAGAGGCTTACGACACAGGTAGGTTGGCGATAGAGCCTTTAGGGATAAAACTTCCTGCCAAATTTCTACCTCCTTTACTTATAAAAGAACTAGTACAATATCGTACCAAAAGAGGAAGTCGTAAAATAAAAGAGCTTTTAGATGTAGGAGAGATGGAAGACAAAAAACAACGATTAGCTGTACATATTATGGCAATCGTTGCGAAGTCCGCTTTTCAAATTAGACCTGAATTAAGTGTTTTGGTCTCTGCCAAAATATTTAATATGTACCTTAAGTATGGTCATGCGGATGGCAGTTGTATAGGTGCTTTGGTGTGTGGGACTATTTTTCATAGTGCTATCCTAAATAATAAATTGGCAGGCTATGAATTCGGGCAGTTGACTTTGAGCATATCCGAAAAGCATAAAACTTTTAGATATAAATCAGAGCTTAATTTTGTCGTAGGGTATTTTGCAATTCCTTGGTTGAAACCTGCTGTTGAGATGGAAAATTATTGGAAGATTGCATATAGCTCTGGGATTGAGTTAGGGGACTTCTTCCATTCAAGTTGCGCAGCCTGCGGCACAACTATGAGCTATTTTATGAGGGGGATATCGCTTGATGAAAATTTGAAGACTGCTGATAGATATTTGGATTTTCTTAATTCGGTTGATTATTCAGATGGAATCCTGACTGTTCAAGGAATAAAGCAAGCCATCAAAAATTTACGGGGTGAAACGGAATCTCGCATTTCATTCTCAGATACTAATTTTAACGAAAGTGAATATGTTAAACAATTAGCTGATTTTGGTTCAAGACATTTTGCGCATTACTATTATATCAATAAAATGCGAACTTTATATCTCTGGGGAGAATTAGAAGAGGCAGAAAGGATGATGAAGATTTCGGATCTTTATCTCAAAGATTCACCAGGTATGCTTCATACTGCAGAACACTATTATTATAAAGCACTGATTCTTGCGGGATTGATAAAAGAAAAGAGGACTACTAAATCCTCTAAGTATAGGAGGTCTTTGTCTAAGATAAATAAGAAATTCAAGAAGTATTCGGAAAATTGTCCATCTAACTTTCTACATAAGTCAAAGTTAATTGAAGCTGAATACAATAAAATTTCTGGCAATAATACAGAAGCGCAAAGCCTTTATTATGATGCATTAGATGCAGCTAAAAAATATAGTTACTTACAGGTACAGGCACTTGCTAATTCTTTATTGATTCAGCATCATATTGAAGCTAACAATAATAGAATTGCTAGCTTTCATTTAAAAGATGCGATTTTTGAATATAATGAACTAGGCGCAATAGCAGTTGCAAAACATCTACCTGAAAAATTCGAAAAAGATTCAATTGCAGTATTAGACAATTACGCTGAAATTAAATTCAGTAATGATGGAATTGGTAATTCTCTTGGGCACACTGATATAGATTTGAATACAATACTAAAATCTTCTGTGGCTATTTCCCAGCAAATACGACTCAAGGATTTGCTTTCGACTATGATGAAAATTATTATAGAGAATGCAGGAGCAACAAGAATGGTTCTTCTCCTTGAAGAAGATGAAAAACTTATAGTTCAGTCAGAGTGCTTTGCAAA
>CALIEI010000185.1 GCA_938022165.1 uncultured Saprospiraceae bacterium
CATCGAGCGACTAAACAAGCAAAATATACATGAGCTGATTGTGTTGCCATTGTTTCCGCATTATGCTTCTGCCTCTACAGGGTCGGTCCATGAAGAGGTCATGCGAGTGGTAGGAAAACAATTGGCTATACCAAATGTCAAAATTATCAATTCGTTTTGGGATAATGAAGATTTGATAAATGTATTTGTTAAAAATGCGAAGCAGTTTGACTTGGATTCTTATGATCATATTTTGTTTTCGTATCATGGCTTGCCACAAAGCCAATTGCGGAAAACGGATAACTGTAACCATTGTCTAAAGACGGAAGGCTGCTGTAATACCGTCACTGAGAAAAATCAATTTTGCTATTCTGCACAATGTCATGGTACTTCTCACCTTATCGCGGATAAGCTAGGCTTGGCAGAGTCGGACTACACGATCTGTTATCAATCTCGTCTAGGTCCAGATCCTTGGGTGCAGCCATATACCATAAAGGTCTTGGAAGATCTAGCCAATAAAGGTGCTAAACGTTTGCTTGTCTTTAGCCCAGCCTTTGTATCTGATTGTCTTGAAACCATTATTGAAATATCGGACGAATATCAAGAAGAGTTTGAAGAGTGGGGTGGTGAACACATCGATCTTGTGCCAAGTCTAAACGACGATCCTGATTGGATAAAAGGGGTCGTGAAAATGATAAAGGAACAAAATACAGAAATGGTAAATGCTTAGGACATTTATCGAGGGCGTCTACTCTTGTTGTGCTTATAATCTCTGAAGACAAATTCGCCAAGTCCATTCAATCCACTATAATAGGCCTTGCCTTGATTTGCTTTGGTGAATTGCTCCACAAAATTCATCAAGTAAGGATCACTGGCGATCATGAAAGTGGTGATGGGTATCTGCATTTTGCGGCAAGAAGAAGCAAGAGACAAGGTCCTGTTTATGATCTTGCGGTCTAGTCCAAAACTATTTTTATAGTACTTTTTTCCTTTTTTCATGCAAGTCGGTTTTCCGTCTGTGATCATGAAAATTTGCTTGTTAGGGTTCTTACGCTTACGGAGTAAATCCATAGCCAATTGCAATCCGGCGATGGTATTCGTATGATATGGTCCTACCTCTAGGTAAGGCAAGTCTTTGATCTTGATGGTCCATGCATCATTACCAAATACCAATATATCAAGGGTGTCTTTTGGGTAGCGTGTAGTAATCAGCTCTGACAATGCCATCGCTACTTTTTTGGCTGGAGTGATTCTGTCCTCTCCATACAGTATCATAGAGTGAGAAATGTCTATCATCAAGACGGTACTCATTTGACTTTGGTAATAGGTCTCTCTTACTTCGAGGTCTTCATTGGTCAAATTGAAGCCTTCAATGCCATGATTAATTTGAGCATTTTTGATAGACTCAGAAATGGCAATATTCTCTAAGCTGTCACCAAACTCGTAGGGTTTTAGATCTGAGGTAAACTCATCTCCGCGGCCAGTTGATTTGGTGCTATGATTTCCACGATTGGCTTTTTTGATTTTGCCAAAGACGTCCTCTAGCGCCTTCTGACGAATAGCAATTTCCATTTTCGCGGAAGGGCGAAATCCGCCATCGCCGTCCTTTGGATTATTTATGTAGCCATTATCAATTAAGTCTTGAATAAAATCGGCCATGCCGTATTCTTCATTGGTCAAGTTGTATTGCTTGTCCAACTCTGTAAGCCATGATAAGGCCTCACTTACATTTCCAGAAGTGTGCACTAGCAATTCCTTGAAAAGCTTAAGCAACTTTTCGAAGGTGGCACCAGCTAAATCAGTAGGTATAAATTCAGAAAAACGTAGCCCGATCATGCAATGAAGTTATGGAATAATTTGGAAAATATAAGAAAACTCGGTTTACACCAGACAGCATTCAGCAAGTTGCATATAGTTAGGTTTGCTTGAAGCTAATTTATGAATGTAACTTTCCAGTATTCTTCCTTCAAACATATGAAATATACCGGGCATTTGGGTAGCGTCTCCAAGACTCTTGCCTACTTCTAGCTTATTTCCTTTATTTTCTGGAGCAAAACCTCGCACCCAAGTCTGCAAGCCATAGAGTTGGGTAATAGATCCCTTACGCAATCCAAAAGAATGATAAAATACCTTGTAAGGATCACTAACGTGTAAGCAAGTATCGAGCTTGTATTCTTTGAAGTAGCGATCAGCGATATGATTCTCAGCCATATGAACGAATACAAGTTCAACGCCTCTTTCCTTGATCTCATCCTGTATATCGGCAATGTCCTTCATGGCCTCTTTGCAAAAAACACAGCCAAAATGACGTAGAAAGACCAAAAGCACATTTTGCTTTTGGGTTAATTCGAAAAGATTACCGCCTTTATTGAGCTGCATTCTTTTTTGAATGTCATGAGCTACGTACATAATATGTATTTCTTTAACGTACTAACATGTAATTTGGAATAATAGTTTATAGGCTACCACTTCAATTTAGCAATTTTTGTAATTTATTGCCCATATTTGAAGCATAAAGACGTATCTTTTCAACGCAAAGTGCCTATTTATCGGGTGTTTTACCGTCCTACAGACCAGTTTAAGAACCACACCATTGTCTCAGTATGCGCATTTGTCTACTGCTCATATCATTATACATGGTCAATAAAAATCATACGATGCAGTTAAACGGAAAATCACTTTTACTCTTTATTCTCCTCTCTACCCCTATTTTTTTATTTGCACAAAAATTTGACCGGCCTAACGGATTTGGCGGTCAAGTACTTTTCATTGATCATGCGTCTTTTGCTGAAGACAGAGAAGGTGGGTTCAATAATATGACTACCGGATTTGAATTTTCTTATAGTAGACATCTGAATAGGTTTATCAGTGTGCGTGTACCTTTTAAAGGAGGGATTGCAAATACTGGCGAATCGGAATTTGCTAGAAATAGATCTTTTTTCGGCGTTGATATGACTGTGCAAGCGAGCTATTTTGGTAATGAAAGCACTGTCGCACCATTTGTATACGCTGGTTATGGAGGGACCAAAGAAGAAGGTCAGGACACCTATTTCCAAGTTCCATTCGGTGGTGGACTAAATGTAAGAATTGGACAGTGGGGATTCTTTCAAGTGAAAGCAGAATATAGAACTGACTTAGCGAATGATCTACCTCGTCAAAACATGCAATACGGTCTCGGACTAGTAGCTGTAGTGGGCCCAACACAAACCACAAAAGAAATAGAAAAAATGCTTTCCGATTCGGATGGTGACGGCATTGATGATGAATATGATCGTTGCCCCAATATACCGGGCAGAAAACAATTTGGAGGATGCTTAGACTCAGATAATGATGGGATAGGAGATGCAGACGATAGTTGTCCAGATGAAGTTGGCTTAGCTGCCTTGAATGGCTGTCCTGATTCGGATGCGGATGGTATTGCAGATGTTGTAGATGACTGTCCAAACATACCGGGTACTGCTGATGGATGCCCAGATGCTGATAAAGATGGTATCGCAGATGCAAAGGATAAGTGTCCAGACTTGCCAGGACAAGCTGGTTTTGATGGTTGCCCTGAAGATCCAACAGAAGTAACAGAAGTAACAGAAGTTGCAGAAGCAACAGAGATGAGAGAAGCAACAGAAGTAATAGAAGAAACAGGCGCAACGGATAAAGATATTGTTCTTGACAGTGGAGCTATTTTCGCAAAGGATGATGAGATGACTGAAAAGGGGGCTGAAAAGATAATGCTTGATTCAGATGGCGATTCATATGCAGATGCATTTGATGATTGCCCTAATAGTCCAGGACCTGCAAATGGCTGTCCAGATCGCGATAGTGATGGTGTAGCTGATCACAGAGATACTTGCCCAGATAGAGCAGGTACAGCGTACAATAATGGTTGCCCTGAAAGAGGCAGCGTGGATACGTACAGGAGCAGTACCACTTACAGCACTAATAATACTTCACCTAGCAGTTATAGTTCTCCTAGTAGCTCCAGTGTAGTTTCTAAAAGTGCGATGTCTCTTATGGAGAATGCTACGAGAACGGTGCAATTTAAAGTTTTGAGTGATGACTTGGCTGGTGTATCTTTTGATGTATTAAATCAAGTCGTCGTCTTAATGATTGCAAATCCAAGTTACCGATTGAAAGTATCGGGACATACGGACAATAGGGGTGAAGAAAGCGTTAACCAAAGATTGTCTGAAAAGAGGGCAAGAGCTTGTATCAGATATTTGAGAGGGAGAGGTGTTCCTGAACTACAGATGAGTTATGCGGGCTATGGAGCGAGGGTTCCTATAGCAGATAACGATACGGAATATGGAAGAAGCCAAAATCGAAGAGTTGATTTCGAATTGTTTACTGTGAATTAATGTAAGGGTTTGACATCTTAAAAAGGCTTAGCGATTTTGTTCGCTAAGCCTTTTTTTTATTTCTTTATCACTAGCAAGGAAGTATCAAATGGATCGCTTGACGTTAAGTATAACTGCGGTTGGAATTCATGATGGTCTTCATCATAGGCCAGGACAAAAAATTCAATCTTTTTGTATTTCATATCCTCCGTTAATGGGAAATAGTAAGTGTAATTCTCCTCTTGTTGCGACTGCCTACCCAGCCAGTTATTTGTAGGATAGGGGCTAGATCTTTGAGCACAACCGATATACTGATTATCTACCTTTGCCGCTACATAAGCGCCTTCTATACCGTGTTTGCCTTCCAAAGCGATGCAGAAATAAGCGTCTTTATGAATATTGGCAGTAGGCCTGATAAATCTACTACGCCACATTTTCACAGGCTTCATTTCAGTGGCATGCGGAAATAGATTTGTCGCTTTCCATCTGCCCGAATTCATCATTTTACCATCTTGAAAAACCTCTACTTCAAGGATTCTATTTGGGGTTTGAGGCATACGGATGTATCGATAATATTCATCATCAAAATATATGTTAGATTCTAGCTCCACCTCAAAAGGAATCTTCTCCCATGCTAATAGATCATTAGACGCTTCGACATAGGCCGAGCTTCCTACTTTTAATGGGTGCAAATCACTGTCTGATTCCATTGTGACTTTGATTTTTTCAATACGAATTTCACTTCCCAGATCCAATCTTAAACAAGCTGCCTTCCCATTAAATAAACTACTTGATTCTTGCTGAGCAGTGTAGGCAGTCGTGAGATTACCATCAAACAAATGTTTGTACCAGGCATCTTGTTGAATAAATGATGCTTGCTTGAAAAAAGCTTCCTGAGCATTTTTTACTTCAGGTATATCAGACCAGCCATTCTGAGAGATAGGATTAGTTTCCAAAGCGCTATTGTCTGCTGCGAATGCAATACTTTCGTACAATGCATCTGCTTCAGCATCGATTTCAAAATCTTTGAACTTGTATGAGCGATTTAGCTTTATATGGTATGGCTCTCTATTTCTTTTTCTATTATTTTTTAGTTGCAAGCCTCTTAACTTTCGTTGACTTATTTCCTTACCATCTAGCGTGTACTTTTTAAAATTTTCTTTGAATACGATTCTACCTGTATTTGCGCCATTTGGATTTTTATAAAACCTGATAACTTTCTCTTTCTTATTGTCTGATTCTATTTTATAATTCAAGTCCATGATAGTCATATCTTCCTCTACTATATCACTGATATAGTACAATACAGATCGAAAAGGCATCACTTCCAAATCAACTATTTGCCCATAAGCGTAATGGCCTATAAGCCTTTCTACAGGATACAATGATCGTATCTGAATGGTCTTACCCTTCAGGTCTAAGCCTATTTCTTTATCCAAAGAAATTCTGACTAGTTTTTTTTTCCAACTTGGATTAGAAAGTGTTAGAAGTTTTTCAGATTTATTTCCCGCCATATACCCGTTGGCATTATAGGACTTAGGGAGCGATTTTTTCTTGCTAAGCAATTTGTGATGAGTTTCTCTCAATCTCATAAGCCTTGCAAATTCAATCATATCATCTTCTGCTAGTAGCCATGGATTACCAGCGATGGTAACCTCATTGCTTGCATTTATTCCAAACACATTGAGCACAAATTCATCCTCCCAATAATCAAAAGGAGCAGAAAAACAGAAGTCTACGCTAGAGCTTAAGGACTTTTCTTCCATGTCCTTTCTTTGCAAAGAAGAAGCACGATGATGACTACCAGTGATGCTCTTAGCTTGATAGGCAAAGCTATGATCGAGCTCAGACGATAGGCGAGTACCTATAGACTTTGCGACATTGTTTACATCTTCTGTGTCTGCTTCGAATAAGGATTCTATATTTTCACCTTTATGGGCTACTATGTATTCATCCAATTGTACCCCATGCATTTCACGAAGCCACTTAAAAAATGCAAGATTTGCCTTTGTTTGTTCAGCATTAGGTCCTTGGGCGTCATTATTTAGCCAAGAGGTGTATCTAAATTCAAATTCGGATATTGCATCCTGCGGAGCATGTTTTTTCTTACGCTGCGCAAAACTTAGCGTGGTTAGTAGCAGTAGGATGCCAATTAAATAGTTTCGATTCATTTGAAAGATTTGTTTCTAGTAGGTCTAAGGTAATCAATGAATGCTATATCTTTGTCTTATGTTAAAGTTAAATATTGCAGACTCCTTTAATGTTGAGTTACCGAGTGACCCAAATCAAGAAAATAAGCCCCGACAAGTCGAGAATGCTTGTTTCTCATTTGTTCAGCCCAAAAAGCCAAGTAAGCCAACATTGATACATGCTTCTAACGAAGTAGCCCAATTGCTTGGTATATCACCAGAGGAAACGAATTCAGATGAGTTTAGAGAAGTGTTTTCTGGGGCAAAGCTATTGGATGGTACTACACCATATGCCATGTGCTACGGTGGCCATCAGTTTGGACATTGGGCAGGGCAGCTTGGTGATGGTAGAGCGATAAACCTTACTGAGATAGTACACAAAGAACGGCGTTGGGCCATGCAGTTAAAAGGCGCTGGTGAGACACCATATTCGCGTAGAGCGGATGGCTTGGCGGTATTGCGTTCTTCGATACGGGAGCACCTATGTAGTGAGGCGATGTTCCATTTAGGGGTGCCCACTACGCGTAGTTTGAGTCTGATGCTTACAGGCGATGAGGTCATGCGAGACGTGATGTATGACGGGCATCCGGCCTTAGAGAAAGGAGCTGTTGTGTGTAGGGTGGCGCCTAGTTTCTTGCGTTTTGGCAACTTTCAGATCTTTGCTAGCCGTGAGGATGCCACTACTCTAAAATTACTTACAGACTATACCATCAAGCATTTCTTTCCCAATATCAAATCTACTGGCGCAGATGCGTACTATGCTTTCTTTGATGAGGTAGTGACCAATACCATGATCATGCTTATCGAATGGCAGCGAGTTGGTTTTGTGCATGGGGTTATGAATACAGACAACATGTCTATTCTAGGCCTCACCATAGATTATGGCCCATATGGTTGGCTAGAACCGTATGACAAAGGCTGGACACCGAATACGACCGACAAAACCAATAAACGATATCGTTTCGGCAATCAACCAGACGTAGGCTTGTGGAATCTTTTTCAGTTAGCTAACACCTTGGCTACACTGGTCGAAGATACCAAGCCGCTGGAAGCTTCATTAGAAAAGTTCAGAACCCATTTTGCCTATGCCTACACTAAGATGATGGGCCTCAAGATAGGTCTCGCTCATCAGGTGAAGGAAGATCTATTGCTCATCAAAAGTTTGGAGACCCATCTGCAAATGGCAGAAACCGATATGACCATATTCTTCAGGCTATTGGCCAATGTAGAAAAAAGCGATCCTGCTAAAGACGCCTTTGCCAAAGTTGCTGATGCATTTTACGATCTAGAGAAGCTTAGTGATACCGAACTCAAAGCGTGGCTAGACTGGTTTGTTGCCTATGGTCGTCGACTGCAAAAAGAGCCCATCGCCGACTACGAACGCAAGATCAACATGAACATGTACAACCCAAAGTATGTCCTTCGCAACTATATGGCCCAGCTAGCGATCGATGATGCCAACAAGGGCGACTATACTTTAATCGACACCTTTTATCAGATGCTCAAGCAACCCTATCTAGAGCAACCTCCATACGAAAAGTGGTTTGCCAAGCGACCAGAGTGGGCGAGAGACAAGGTAGGCTGTTCGATGCTTTCATGCAGCTCATAGTATTTTGATTTATAAGATAGGGTAGTGCGATATTAGGATGATATTATTTTGGGCGATCCACTTTTGCCATTGCGCCAGTCCATCGCGCAGTGGCCGGGCCATCCGTTTGTACTTAGCAGTCTAGCGTCTTATTCTGTATGTGGCTGACTAGTATTCGCTCCATCGCTCATCCGTCGCCAGCCACTACATCATTAAGACGCTAGACTGCTGCGTATCACTGCTGTCCCTATCGCGTGGGGGGGGTGGGGCTTTGATCGTTATTTTTATGGGTTTAGCGGACGGATCTGCGATATGTGGCGGATTTGGCGATAGCCATTCTGACATCATGATCGCTTGTTTCCTACCGGGGTTCCTTTTGTTCGATTACTGATTTCTTAATTATTGGACTCTTTAGTGGGTTTGATTACATGCTCTCTGTCGCCCGTAGGAACGAGGAGGGCAGTGTGCATGGCTATGCAGTAGCTTCTTCAATAATTTTTATATTCTCTTCGGTTAATTCATAAAGTTTATAAACTAATAAATCTATCTCTTTATCAATAAAATCAATTTCATTTCTAATATTGGTAACTGCTTGTTTTTCAGCCTCGAAATAGTCTTCCCATTCAGTTTCTTCTTTTATCCCTAACTTTACTTTTTTCTTTTTTAGTTCTTGAATGAATTCCTGAAAAGATAGCCTATTCCAAGTTTGGATTTTTTTAGATAAATTATCAATTTCTAATCTTCTCGTAATCGTTCTGAGAAACTTTACGATTCTAAGATGAATTTCTTCTCTTTTTAATATTATTTGGTTTGCTTTTGACTCATATTCAGAAATTGACTTTGGCACTTTAATGGGGATTTTGGAAATGTTTTTGGTATTATATCTAATGTAACCACCTAATTTTTTAGGGCATACCTGATTAAGATAAAACGTAATCAATTTAGAATTGATTATGGATAATATCAGTGAGTTTGATAATCCGTTCTTTTTGTTCAATATTATTGCAGGGCAATTAGCTCCACTGAAAGCGTTACCTTCTTTAAGAACTCCTGCTAAGACTTTTTTCCCAATTCCTCTAATCTGAATTTTGTCAGCACTTATTAAATTGAAATTTCCTTGCCTAACATGTCTGTACCAATTTGGACCTGCTGCATATAGTTTTCTACTATCTTTTCTTAAAATAAGATCTTCTTTAAATTGATGCAGATAATCAAATGTTTTTGGATACTGTTCTTTCAATTCCTGTTCTGCAATTAATTTTGGTGTGCCATCTTCTAGTGGTTTATAAGGATAGATAACTTTTTGTGATGGATCTGTTTTTCTATATCTATTTACTTCTTCTCCTTTGAAAGCATATGGAATTATCAATTCCTCTTCTAAGCCAAACTGTTCAACAATTTGTTCTGTTACAACAAAAGCTTTGTCCATACCCGTTACTAAACCATAATATGCTTTTCCATATTCTTTAAGTTCCTTCCAATCAATATTTTTGTCAGTTAAGTGATTAATAAGATCAAATTTTTGAAAACTCCATGCTTGGTCAGACAATCTAGAGTATTCAATTTTTACAGGCTCAATTTGAAGTATTGATTCATAGTTGAGTTGTGATTTTTCTGCGACTTCTTTGTACATTATATGTTCAGAATTATGCCGGAAGCTATATATCGCTGGATAAGTACTTGCATCTTGAAATACAGGTAATGTACCAAAGTCAATTATCTGTTCAAGAGGTTTTTCTTTTTTTAGCTGCTCTCTTAATCTTTTTCCGTAATCAGTTTGCATCCATTGGGATGATGTAATGAAACTTAAATAACCTGTTGGATTTATATTTGTAAGAGATTTTTCTATGAAGAGCAGTGATATATCTATCTTTCCTACTGGAGAATTATAATTATCAAAAAAATAGTCAACATCTTCACTTCTTAAATTCTGCACTCTGACATAAGGTGGGTTACCAATTATGACATCAAATCCTCCACTTTTAAATATTGCTGGAAATTCATCTTTCCAATTAAACGCTTTTTCACCAGCAACTCTTGAGTCATCGATTAGTGAATTTCCACACTTAATATTAGTATTTAACGAAGTTAGTTTCCGCCCTTTTTTTGCAGTTCTTAACCACAAAGACAGTTTTGCTATTTCTACACTTTCTTCATTGATATCAACTCCGAAAATATTGTTTTCTAAAATATCGTTTTGTACTTCAGAGAATACCATAGCATCACCAAGAAGTTTCGCTTTTAACTCATCAATGTACCGATGTTCTTCAATTAGAAATTCAAGAGCTTGATTTAGGAAGGCTCCACTTCCACAGGCTGGGTCACATATTGTGATTTGAAGCAACCAATTTCTATAGTTATCTAATTGTGCAGTAAGTTTTTTTAATGTAGCTTTCTTCCTCCCTTTACGTTCTTTATCAAATTCGTTTTCATCTATTCCAATTTCATCTTTCTTTTCTGCACAAAGTTTCCCTACCGTGTTATCTACTATATATTTGGTTATATATTTTGGAGTATAAAATACGCCATCCTTTTTTCTTTTGGTTTTGCTCTTGTCTATTTCTTGTCCTTCAAGTTGTGCTTGTATCGTTTCTATTTCGGTTAGTGAATGTTCGAAGATGTGTCCAAGAATATTTACACTTACTTCGCTTTCAAAATCATAATTGCTTAAATTTACAGTATGCTTATGAAGTAAGTCATCAGATATTTTTATTGAGTCGAGAATTTCATCTGGTGCAAATAATCCTCCATTGTATGCAAAGATTTCGTACTTCTTTCCTTCGTAACCAGTATTCATATATCCAAAGTACTTTTTAAATCGGCTATACAATGGTTGGTATTCATCGTACTTGTCTCTTAAGTCAGTCCATTGAGTTACAATTTCTCTAATCGAGTTTGGAGGTAATAGAAGTCGGTCTTCTGCAAAAAAGATAAAGAGAAATCGATCAAGTAATTTTTGTGTTTTCTTGAATAATGTCAGTTTATCGTATTCAGGATTTTGTTTTTGTATATCATCAAATATCTCATTCCTGAATTGTGAATAATCTTTATACAATTGTTTGGTTACTGTTTCCTCACGTGTAAGTGATTCATCTTTTATTTGTTTTGGTATACCTTTTAATAAGTTTTCCTCAGATAAGCATAGATAAAGCGTATTGAATCTTTCTTTCGTTATTTGAAATAGATTGAATTCTTCAAACTCTACTGCG
>CALIEI010000186.1 GCA_938022165.1 uncultured Saprospiraceae bacterium
TTGGGATATAGTTTGTAACTCATTTGATGCATCAGAATCCGCATCATTTACTTCATCGTTAAACGAACCCCCACCATTTGAAAGCGTAACTACTAATCCTGCTTTTGTTACTGTTTGTAGCTCATTTGTTGCATCTGAATCTGCATCATTTGTATTGATAATTATATTTCCCCCATTCGATAAAGCCACATTACCAGGTGTACCATCTGAAGTGATGGTTTGTAATTCGTTTGTTGTATCCGAATCTGCATCTGCCACATTTACTGTTCCTCCTCCATTTGATAAAGTAATTGTATTTCCTGTTTGCGTTATAGTTTGTAGCTCATTGGTTACATCTGAATCCGCATCATTTGTATTGATATTAATTACCCCACCGTTTGATAAAGCCACATTACCCGGTGTACCATCTGAAGTAATGGTTTGCAATTCGTTTGTTGTATCTGAATCCGCATCTGCTACATTTATAGTACCTCCACCATTTGATAAGGTTACTGTTGAACCAGTTTGCGAAATAGTTTGAAGCTCATTTGTGGCATCCGAATCGGCATCATCTATATTTACACTACCACCACCATTTGATAAAGTAACAGTAGACCCGGTTTGGTTGATTGTTTGTAACTCATTCGTTGCGTCTGCATCTGCATCATCGGTATTGATATTGATAGATCCACCATTCGACAATCCAACATTTCCAGGATTACCATTAGAACTAATAGTCTGAATTTCATTAGTACTATCTGCATCCGAATCAGAGACATTTATACTGCCACCACCATTCGAAAGTGTAACTGTAGAACCACTTTGTGTAATGGTTTGCAATTCATTATTTGGATCTGCATCCGCATCGTTTACGTCATCACCATCTGCAAGATCTGCTGGTATATTTATTACGTTTGACCAGTTTGGACTTATCCCTCCTTGATTGTTTATAATATTTACTAGATCATTAGTTGGAATTGGCACTTCGCTTCCATCTCCATTCACGATGAATAGCTGGTTTGTAGCTGGATCAACTCTTACATTAGTTGTTAATTCATTCGTCACATCTGAGTCGGCATCATTTATACTGATACTGCCACCTCCGTTTGATAAAGTAACGGTATTGCCCACTTGATTTATAGTCTGCAATTCATTGGTTGGATTTGCATCTGCGTCATTCACATCATCACCATCAGTTAAATCGGCTGGTACGTTTGTTAGGTTTGTCCAGTTTGGGCTTATACCACCTTGTTGGTTAATAATATTTACTAGATCATTGGTAGGGATTGGTACTTCACTTCCATCTCCATTAACGATAAACAGTTGGTTTGATATTGGATCGACTCTGACATTTGTCGTTAGCTCATTCGTCACATCCGAATCCGCATCCGAAACATTAATATTTATTGTAGATCCATCACTCAAGGATATATTTCCTGAAGTACCATCAGTCGTGATATCCTGAATCTCATTTAGTGGATCCGCATCTGCATCATTTACATCATCTCCATCTGCTATATCTGCCGGTATATTCGACACTAAACCCCATTGGGTTTGTATCCCCCCTTGCTGATTTATTACACCAATCAAATCGCTAGTAGAAATGCTAACCTCACTACCGTCTGCATTTAAAAGGAACAGTTGATTTGTCAATGTGTCTACTCCAACTCCAATCGTCAACTCATTAGTTGGATTACTATCTGCATCGTTAACATCATCACCGTCAAGCACATCTGAAGGTATATTCAAAATATTTGTCCATGTTACTTCCGATATACAACGCCAATTAGAACCATCAAACTTCTCAATACAGTCTGTATCCAAGTTATAGATGATAGTACCTTGAACTCTACCCGAGGAAGTCATTGCATTTCGCTGTAATGTATTCAATCTCGGAAGCGTAAGACCTCCCTCAACTGAGTTAATCTCCAAGGCTCCCTGCGGGACTTTTGTTCCAATACCTACCTGAGCATTAACCCCTATGCTTACAGCAAGTAAGCAAACAATAATTAAAATGTAATTCTTCATGTGGTATAACATTTAGCTTATTTTGTACTAAATATTTCACCATTTTTAGATCAAATTTTACATTTTTTGCAATACATTGGTGACATGGCAATTGTTTATAGCTGTTTTTTATTCATATCTAAACCTTTGAATTTAAATACTTTAATCATACCTAAACACTAAACAGCTTAGCTACCATAACATAAAATAAAGGCTCATAACAAACCATTTAACAGAAGTTTAAGCTGATAATATTGCGTGTCACTAATGTTATTGTTGATTACTAGCAATTTTTATCCGTTATTATGGCTCACATACTCATGGTTTGATCGTCATGTCACAGACTTCCTTAATATGAAGTCAGCAGATAAATAAGAAAGGAACACTAATTTCTTAGTGCTCCTTTCTTAATTCTAATTAGAATTTCGCTTTTGAAAAGCCAATTCTTATTTAGTAATTACTATTTTCTCCGTCATATACTCATCTCCAACAATGATATTTACAAAGTAAACACCCGCTGGAGCAGTGCTCAAAGCAAAATCAAAAGTTGTTTGATTAGCCTGTTGAGAAGCGGTCTCTATTACTCCTCCAGTTACATCCATAATATTAACTTCAATCAAGCTGCTTTGCTCAAGGCTTAGATTAAGGGAGAAGTTGCCATTACTTGGATTTGGACTGATATTATAATCGCTTAGAGTAGATATCGTATTTGTATTACTTAGTGTTATCATAGACTCACCTTGAGTAACACAGCCATTAGCATCTTGTACAAAAACAGTATAAAGTACTCCAGATTCTAATCCTACTGCTGTTTCTGTAGTCTGCCCCATAGGATCATCCCATAAGTAAGTATATGGCGGCACACCACCAGTCACTGTTGCGGTCAATTCATCAGGGTTAACAGATTCAATAGTTGTAATCTCCGGACTTTCTGTACCAAAAAATACAATCAGAGAATCGGCAGTTACAGCACATAAAATACCAGCAGCATCACCAACTGCACCTCTAAAAACCCAAGGTCCGCTAAGTGGTGGCAATGAAAAATAACTTAAAAGGCCACTCAAATCTGAATCAAGATCAACATCAGCACTAGGTAAAGGAACGGCAAAAACTCCACTTGGATCTCCTCCAGTACCGCCTAAATTATTACTTGCTAATAACGCGTAAACACCACCAGTAGGAATAGTATCGTTGATTGCTGTTAATTCAAATGTTTCTGATGCATCACAAAGTGAAACTACATCAGTAGTAGTTAATGTTCCAGCATTACATATATCTGTTTCAGGAGGACATGCAGCATTAAACAAACAAGACAATCTAGGAATACCATTGTCAACTCCGGTATTGCTTCCACCACCACAACTTCCTGCTTCGTTAAATACAATAAGGTAAGTCCCCGACTCAGATGCTGTAAAAAATATAGTACATCCATCTGGTTCTCCAGTACCAAAGGCATCTACTGCTCCACTTGGCGCAATTATAGTAAATTCTACCTCCCATGATCCAGCTCCAGCTCCTTCACAGACATCTAAAGAATATTCTCCTCCTGCTATGAAATTTTCAACTTCGTATGCTTCAGCCGCAAAAATTTCAAAAGGTAAAGAAACAGAAGTACATCCAGTACCATCATCACATGGTGCTCCACCAAAATCACTGAAATTCGTAAAACCTGTGGTCGGTGATGGATTTATCCAATCTGTGCATTGCGCATTAGTTCCCAATGAAAATAATAACATTGAAAGCGTTGCTAAAAAAGAAAATTTGTAAAAGTTTGAAATCATAATGATTATAATTTAAATGTGTTTTTTGAAAAATATGAATTCAAAAAGCATGAAAACATATTAAATTTAAAAAAATATAAAGTTAAACTAATAAGCTATATTTAATAGAATTATTTAGCTATTTGCAGCCTCCTTAACTAAAATAAGTGCCATTTTGTATGCTAAATGCCACAAACAGTTAATGCACGCAGCTTTCCCCGCAGCCTATTGGCGATCCAGCAGGCATTTCTATCGCTTTGCTTACCTGCCATTTGTCTGGATTTCTATTGTAAACCTCTATTTGATGAATAAGCATTTGAGATTGCGCTTTCCTTTCTTTAGTTGTCCCACGATTAGAATTTACACTTTTATACAATTCGCTCAATCGTGCTAAACAGATAGCCCTCGTTTCGGGACTTGCATTCTGATTTTTCGACAAAGACATTATCTGCTCTACCAATAAATAATCTCTCATTCTATCTAATGAAGCCGCATAGCTTGCTCCTTCAGCACTAAATGAGCCTTTAAATAATTGGTCAAGTACTTCTTGCAAACCAAATTTACTTTTCCCCATTGCCTTATGCTGTACCAATCGATTCGCTCTTTGCGGATGCAAAATGGCATTCAAGGTGGCATAGACTGCACTCTCAGCGATAGCCATTGGGTCAAGTGTAACACCCGTTTTACTTTTAAAACTCTCTCTAGTTCTTCCATATCCAATTGGCTTAGGAGGGATGATCGACAAAACATTTTCCGGCAGTGAAAGAAAATCAGCTTGCATGCTTTTGATCAATGTATTCAATGCTTGTCTTTGTTTTTCATCAGAGACCACTTTCGCATTATCTTGTTGATCGCCTCTCACCGTATATGCATAATCAACACCGCCTATCCATTTTGACACCGCCTCCATCTGAAATCGATGTGATAGGTAAATAGGCACGAGTACTTCTTCAAGACTAGCATTAGGTGCATTCATTGGGATCTGACTCGCACTGAAATTATCAAGTGTCGTTCTTCTTATTTTTGACATTCTGTCAAATTCTTCCATGGCATCTTTTCCATTGTCCCATAGATGCGCATAAGGATGAGCTCCACCTAAAGGGCGAGCATCCGCATCTGAGATATACCTCAAACCCATTTTATTATTTTCATCCAAGATCTGATTCAAGGCTTCTTCCTCATTCACCCCTTTAGCAAAATCCTGATAACCATAAATAACCGTTCGTTTATCCCATGCACCAATCTTATCATCATAGGCATTAGAAAAATCTAAACTCTTATCCGAGTTCATTTCTACAAAAGGATGCGGATAATCCATGACTGAAGCTCGATCATTTACACTGGCCGCAAAATTATGAGCCAAGCCTATCGTGTGCCCTACCTCATGCGCAGACAACTGCCTTAGTCTAGCCAATGCCATTTTCTGCATTTCATCTGAGACAGCACTCCCTTCTTTATAAGGCCCAATCAATCCTTGCGCTATTAAAAAATCTTGCCTCACTCTCAACGATCCGAGCGATACATGCCCCTTGATGATTTCTCCCGTCCTAGGATCAATCACCGAAGCACCATAAGACCAGCCTCTAGTCGCACGATGCACCCATTGAATCAGGTTATATCGCACATCCATTGGGTCCGCATCATCAGGCAAAATTTTAACTTGAAATGCATCTATATATCCTGCCGCTTCAAACGCTTGATTCCACCATCTGGCTCCATCTAGCAGTGCAGACTTTACCGGTTCTGGTGCACCAGGATCGAGATAATAAATGATCGGCTCCACAGCTTCACTTTGATTGGCCTCAGGATTCTTTTTTTCCAACCTATGTCTAGTGATATATCTCTTGACCAATGGCTGATTTATCGGGGTAGCATAGTCTTGAAAACTAATACCAAAATAACCAGAGCGAGGATCAAATACTCTAGGCTTATAATCATCATCAGGCAATTCTATAAATGAATGATGCTGACGCACGGTCACGGCCTTAGGTGAAGGCGTCACGTCTCTGATATATCCTCCTTTCGGCTCCCCCACAAAAGTGATTGTTGCTTCCAGTTCTGTATTCTTAGGAAAGGCTTTGCATCTAGGTAGATACACGGCTGATCTAGTTGGATCTACTTTATAATTTCCCTGCTTACTACTTTTCAAGCGACCAATGACATCATGTGCATCACGCAACAAAAATGATGTCGCATCTACCATGGTCTTTCCCATCTTCTCCCCTTCTACTTTAAATCCCCAAAGCACGGATTGCGCAAAAGCTTCCTCAACTGACCTGCGCTCCATTTCATTATTACTTTCTGCACGATAGTCATAATTCACTTGCGTTAGAAAAACCTTCGGCCCTATTCTTTGAAATTTTACTACATGTTCGTTTCCCAGCTGTCCTCGATCCAATCCGATATCATTCGACCCCACACCTGCCGCAAGACTATTGACGTACAAAAATTCTTTATCAAAATCTTCAATGGCCAAGAGTAGTTTCCCTTCTTTTTCATTCCAAGAAAAGTCAACAAATCCAGATTGACTAGTCAATTCAGCTGAATTATTGGTAGGGGTATTAGATGGAGATCCATCATTAGCAATATTGTTTATCGTCGGACTACAAGTCAGTAAAAACAAAGAACCAATTGTCAAAAGTATATTCCGTATCATAATATTTTCGTTTCCGTGAAAATAGGAATTTTACTTTAGGGTTTCCACATCTATAGGAAGGTATTATTTGTAATTATTGGGGGCTATCACGATGCCTCGATATCATCCCGACTATCGTCGTTATGTTTTCTCGCCACGTGACCAGGCTCTACGTTATATCCCGACAAAAAAGTCGGGATGCCACTGCGATCCTTTATCCTGCTCCCTCCGGTGCGCCGAGCTCAAGCTATACGCTTTCGCGGGAAAGAAATCATAACAAAGAGTTATAGTTTTTGAATTCATGGATTAGAATATAAACTAGGAGAAGAGTGCGAGGATGCTGACTTTGCTTAAGCTTATGTCGGCCCTCTGGGGCTCCAAAATCTCCATTACCTAAATAGGGCTGAAGCCCTATTCTATTGTATTTGCTCCTTGCAGGAGCATCTCTGACATAGTGTTAGTCTATGGCTCCCAGCCTACATTTCGCTCCCCGACAAAAAAGTCGGGACGCCACTGCGATCCTTTATCCTGCTCCCTCCGGTGCGCCGATCTCAAGCTGTACGCTTTCGCGGATATAAAATGACAGTCCAATTGCATTTGACTCCATCAGAGTCAATTATCTGGAGATGAATTTTTATAGAGCGCTCTTATTGAGGTTTTAATTTTAGTTCAGTTTTTTTTTGTTGAATCATGACTTATGCTTCCATGCCAATAAGAATTACGAGACGAGCATATTGAATCGATAGCTTTAGCCATCGGCTAATGTAAAATGAGAAATTTAATAATAAAGATCTGTCCTAACGCAAGGTTGAAAACCTCGACGAATGTGAAATCAACAAATAAAGAAATTAACGAATCAACGAATCAACAAAAAACAACTTTATGCGCTAAGGATAGCAGCGATATCGGAGAGGCTACATGCGGTATGAAACTAAGTGTGTAGATGGCTCCGACGATAGGAGGAGACGGATAGACACTTTAGTTGAATGCGCATGTAGACTTTGCGATACAAGCGGATAGCCTGCACTGCGCGGATAGGAAGCAGAGCGAGCGCCCTAATAAAAAACCCGTTCAATAAATAAATTATCTATAGCGTACTTTGTACAGATGGCTCCGTATGAATGATGGTCTTGGAGAAAGTCCAATGATAGAATAAACCAGGAATGGTTCTCAAAAAAAATCTGATCTGAAAAACTATCAGCCTCAATCTTGTGCAATGATTGTAAGGACACATCAGCTGCTTTTAAGACGGCTTCTTTTCTGCACCAAAGGCTATATAATTGATCAGGTTTGTTTTGAATAGATTGCCATTCTTTATCGGTGAAGCTATGACGCAGATTTTGCACGTCTGTATTTTTAGGTATTTCGACATCAACGCCTAGCTCTCCGTAAGTGCTAAAAGCGCAAAGGACAAGATCACCTGAGTGGGATATATTAAATATAGTATTCGGTAATCTGGGTTTGCCTCGGCTAGAGTAAGATAATGACGTCCAAGAGTCATTGCTACCTATTTTATGAAGTCCATCACGCAATAAATATCGGCCTAAGAGAAACTGATTTGCAGCTGTAGTAGACTTGTACCGTAAGGCTCTAGCACGCATATTATCAGGCAATTGCGATAACATATCTTGAGCTAAACTATCCGATTTTTCGCTATTTAGAATACTATAATATATGTGAATACTTGTTTTCAATTAAAAATAAAATGGTGATATAATATACGGTTTCAGAATAGTTTGCTACTTTTGGTACTAAAGGAACAAAAATATTACCACTAAGCCAAATGTGGTAACCTTCGAATGATAACGAGAGAACTTATAGTAGAAACTGCTTTAGCATTATTCCTCCAAAATGGGGTGAAATCTATCACTGTAGATAAGATAGTTAAAGAACTGCACACTTCTAAAAGGACGCTCTACCAACACTTCGAAGACAAATCTGCCCTAGTAAAAGCCTGTTTGATTGAATACAATAAAACCGTTGCCAAAGAGAATGAGGAAATTCTACATTCATCAAAAAATGTGATTGAAGCCTTAGGATATCTGCATCAACAGATTGTAAGTAGAGCGCACGAGATGAACCCCAACTTCTTTATTGATATCGCAAGTTATCATCCTGGTTTGTTAAATGAATCGTATGATGAGGCGGGTCAATTTGCACATAAGCAATTATTATATGTGGCAAGATGGGGCCTAGAGGATGGCATATTTAGAGAAGATATGGATATAGAAGTGGTCGGTAAAACAGTAGGCATGATGCTAAAACTGCTCAAAGACCACAGAACTTTTCCTTCACAAAACTTTAGTAAAGAGAGACTAACCTTTGGAATACTGCTTCCTTACTTGAGGGGGCAATGCACGAATAAAGGATTGAATTTAGTAAAAATACAAGAGGAACTATTTAGAGTTTCGATATAAGAAAATAATGAATTTAAACAGCTCGTTGAAGAAAACGCCTATCGCAGTCATTGGTTTGTCGGCGATATTTGCAGATGCAAAAAATATAGAAGAATACTGGACCAACATAGTAGAAGGTCGAGACAGTATCACAGATGTACCAGATAGCAGGTGGAAAATAGAAGACTATTATGATCCTGACATGAGTGTACCTGACAAAACCTACTGCAAGCGAGGTGGTTTCATGCCGGAGATTGACTTCAATCCAATGGAATTTGGTTTGCCACCTAATATTTTGGAAGTAACGGATGCCAGTCAACTGCTTGGCCTTGTTGCTGCTCGAGATGCTCTAGAAGATGCAGGCTATGGCATGCAATCCTCAAAATTTTCAGCTGCATTAAAAGCGAAGACTGGTGTTTTGCTAGGCGTGGGTGGTGGTCAAAAATTGATCACACCTCTGATCGCTAGATTACAATACCCTATCTGGGAAAAAGCACTAAGAAGTTCGGGTGTGGAGGAAAAAGACATTCCTCAAATCGTAGACAAAATGAAAAAGGCCTACGTATCTTGGAATGAAAATTCCTTTCCTGGTTTGCTAGGAAATGTCATTTCTGGAAGAATCACCAATCGTTTTGACTTGGGGGGTATCAACTCTGTGGTAGATGCAGCATGTGCAGCTTCTTTATCCGCAATAAAGATGTCTTTAAGTGAACTGGTTGAGGGCAGATGTGATATGATGCTTACAGGTGGTGTAGATACAGACAACTCCCCTTTCATGTTTATGTCTTTTAGTAAAACGCCCGCTTTCTCTAGGACTGGAAATATAAGCCCTTTTAGTGATGCGGCAGATGGGATGCTGATAGGTGAAGGTATAGGAATGCTGGTATTGAAAAGACTAGAAGATGCAGAAAGAGATGGAGACAGAATCTATGCGCTGATCAAAGGTGTAGGTACTTCTAGTGATGGTCGTTTTAAGTCAGTATATGCGCCTAGATCAAGTGGTCAAGCACTCGCGATGGAACGTGCATATGAAGACGCAGGTTTTCCCGCACATACTGTAAGCCTGGTCGAAGGTCATGGTACAGGAACTAAGGCAGGTGATCCCACAGAGTTTGAATCCATGAAAATGGTTTTTAGCCAAGACAATATTAAGAAACAGCATATCGCTTTGGGTTCTGTCAAATCTCAAATAGGACATACCAAAGCAGCAGCAGGCGCAGCAGGTATGGTGAAGGCCGTACTAGGCTTACACCATAAAGTACTACCACCTACTATCAATGTGCTGAAACCGAATGAAAAATTCAATATTAAGGAATCACCAATGTACATCAATACTGAGGCAAGACCTTGGTTACGCAACGGCCACCCAAGACGGGCTGGCGTTTCGGCATTTGGGTTTGGAGGTATTAATGTTCACCTGGCTCTAGAAGAGTATAGTGCTACAAAAGAAAATAGGTATAGACTACACCAGCCTAATAAATGCATTCTACTTAATGCGGATACTCCAAAGGCATTGCAAGAAAAGTGTAGACAACTGATAAGCGACTTGGAAAGCTCTACAGCGCAAGATTCATTCAATCAATTATTGGCAGAGAGCAATCAAGTGGAAATAGCAGCTCACCAAGCTAGATTAGGATTTGTGGTTAAGGATATCCAAGAGTGCAAAAAGATATTAATCGAATGTGTAGCGTTATTAAATTCTGATCAACCATATTGGGATCATCCAAAAGGCATACACTATCGCAATAAGGCCTTGGACATGAGCCAGCACAAAGTAGTTGCTTTGTTCTCAGGTCAAGGTTCGCAGTATGTAGGAATGGGTAAAGAAATTGCCAATACATTTCCACCTGTCGCTTCTGCTTTTGAGATGGTAGACAAACTCTTTACTTCAAGAGGTGCAATAGCATTATCTAAAACGGTATACCCAATACCTACTTTTGATAAAGAAGAGAAAGTTCACCAAGCGAGAGTATTAACTAAAACAGAGAATGCTCAACCTGCTATAGGGACTATAAGTATGGGTCAGTACAAGATCTTTAATCATGCTGGTTTCCGTGCGGATTTTACTGCGGGGCATAGTTTTGGAGAACTGTCAGCGCTATGGGCGGCTGGTGTGTACGACGATATGACCTTTATAGCCTTAGCTAAAAATAGAGGTGCAGCAATGGCGATCCAAAATCCAAATGCTGATAGTGGAACGATGTTGGCTGTGAGGGCAAATGTAGCTCAAGTAGAAGAAACTTTAACACAACTAACTGGTGTAAAGATCGCCAACATAAACTCTAATAGTCAGATTGTACTTGGAGGCAGTACTGCTGGAATAGAAAAAGCTGAAAAGTATTTTTCAAGCGTAGAAATTTCTACAGTGAAATTGCCTGTGTCTGCTGCTTTTCATACCTCGTTTGTTGAGCATGCACAAAAACCATTTTCTGATTTTATAGATATTCAAAATTTTAAACAGGCAGAGATTCCTGTTTACGCTAATAGTACTGGAGTTAAATTTCCTGCAAATCCACAAGAAATAAAAGCAATACTAAAGAATCAAATACTTAGCCCTGTATACTTCAAAAACCAAATTGAAAACATATATGAAAATGGTGGTAGAATCTTTGTGGAATTTGGCCCCAAAGGAGTTCTTACCAACTTAGTAAAAAACATCTTGAAAGACAAGGGCCATAGAGCCATTGCTATTAACCCAAATGCAAAAGGCGATAGTGATATGCAACTAAGACAAGCTTATGTACAACTATCCGTATTAGGCTTGAAACTAAGTAATCTTGACCCATATAGACGCCCTATGGTCTGGGCTAATGCATCCTCAAAAATGAATATTAAATTGAGTGGCAATAATTATGTCTCAGAGAAAACGAAAAAAGAGTATGTAGATGTACTCAATAATGATTTTGTCATTACAAATAATAGCAAAACAAGCGCACCTTTAATTACCGCTCCTACTAAAATAAATAATGGGAGTGAAAATATTCAACTCAAAGAAGTTGTTCAAAATGAAGAAGAAATGTTAAACCTTGAAGCTCTAAATATTTTAAGAGAAACGGTACAATCGTTCAAAGAGAATCAAACTAAGTCATTAGAGATCTTTGAAAAATTTATGGAAAACCAAAATCAACAGTCTAATCAACTGTTGAATGTATTCTCTCAATTAGTAAGTGAGAATGGAAATACGAATTCTATTCAAACACCAATATCTAATATATCTCCATCTAATTCATTGCTTAATAAGACCATGCCTATCAGCAATGGCAACGGGAATGGAAATGGAAATGGAAATGGAAATGGAAGTGTTCATAGCAACGGGCAAAAAAGCTCAAATGGATTTTCGTATAAAGAGTCTGTGACAGCCTCAATGCAAAGTGCACCAGTCAGCGCTCCTGTTATGAAGGTAGAACCTGTAGTAAGCAATCCATCAAGCAATGTAGATAATGCTAAATTAGAAAAGATATTGATGCAAGTGGTGAGTGAAAAAACAGGCTATCCAGCAGAGATGTTAGAGCTCAACATGGATATGGAAGCGGACCTAGGCATTGACTCCATCAAACGAGTTGAAATTTTTGGAGTGCTTACAGCTCAACATCCAGAGATGGCGAACATTGATCCAAATGAATTAACAGAACTGAGAACCTTGGGTGAGATAGTAACTTTTGTATCTGGTAAAACAAATACAAATTCTACTCCTACTGCAAGTGTTAAAGAAAGTGTACCTCAAATAATTAAACCGGAAGTAATTAGCTCTACCCCAGCAATGAACGTTTCACCTTCTACTCAAGCAACATCTACAGCATTGTCTCAAATGTTGCTTGAAGTAGTCAGTGAAAAGACAGGCTACCCTGCCGAAATGCTTGAGTTGAGCATGGATATGGAAGCAGACTTAGGTATTGACTCGATCAAGAGAGTTGAGATTTTTGGAGCATTGACTTCAAAGTATCCTGAGATGTCGGGAATAGATCCAAATGAATTAACAGAGTTGAGAACTCTTGGAGAAATCGTTGAATTTGTGTCTGCTAAATCAAATGGTGCACCAGTACAAAGTGCTGCAACTACTACTGTAAATCAACCGGTAGTAGCATCCAATACAGCTAGTGCTAGTACACAAGTAGATACTAGTACGCTAAAAAATATTCTATTAGAAGTAGTCAGTGAAAAGACGGGCTATCCTGCTGAAATGTTAGAATTGAATATGGACATGGAAGCGGACTTAGGAATAGACTCTATCAAAAGAGTTGAAATTTTTGGATCATTGACTAGTCAATATCCTGAAATGACTGGTATAGATCCAAATGAATTGACCGAGCTAAGAACGCTTGGAGAGATCGTTGATTTTGTCAGCACTAGAATAAAAAAAAAATCAATAATGTAACTGGAAATCAACCAGCTGCAAAAAACCGCATCGACGAGAAAGGGGCAACTTACTGTGGTCCCTTTCTCAATGTCGAAAGAAAGAAATTAGGATTTAAATATTTACCTGCTCCTGATTTTTATGATGCACCTATTTCAAACGAACAATGCGTACTTATCACCAATGACGACAGTCCTTTGACTGAAGCCTTGGTCAATAAGTTTGGCGATACAAATGTGGTGCTATTAAATCTACCTAATTCAAAAACTAGGGAAGGTTACTATTTATCAGAATGTACGGACTTAGCCATTGAAACGATGCTTGCAAAAATTAAAGAAGCACATGGCCAAATAAGTAGTTTTATTCACTTACATCCAAGTTTTTCATTTAGTGGTCGCAGGTTTGATGAACACCATAAGGCCGAATTACAAATAATCAAGTCTGTATTTTTAATTGCTAAGCATCTGCAAGCAGATTTGAATAAAATTGGTGAACATGAATATGCAAGATTTATGACTGTAAGTCAAATGGATGGATTTTTGGGTAAAGGCACTAGAAACAATCTATCCGTTTTTGGTGGAGGACTCACTGGATTGGTAAAATGCCTTGATTTAGAATGGCCATCCGTTTTCTGCCGAGCAGTTGATTTTTCTGAAAATGCTTCTCCCAATTTTGCAGCTGAAAATATCTTTAAAGAATTTCATGATTCGAATAGAGGCATAATTGAAGTTGGATATGATGGAGATCGTAGAGTAACAACTACTGAAACAGTAGATACTGTTGTTGAACCAGCTGAATTACAAACTAAGATCACTACTGATAGCGTAATACTAGTCAGTGGAGGTGCTAAAGGGGTTACGGCAACATGTATTAAGGCTCTTGCAAAAGCAATACCAGCGAGATTCATTTTATTGGGAAGATCAGATATCAATTTTGAACTCCCCTCTTATGCAAGTGGCAATCTTGACGAACGTGCTTTAAAATCAGAGATTCTAAGCAATCTAAAATCTAGTGGACAGAAAGCAAGCTTAGCTGATGTAAAGAAGATTTACAATAATATCATTTCAAAGAAAGAGATTGAAGCAACGCTTACAGCGTTAAGACAAAGTGGAAGTCAAGTTGTATATATAAAAGGAGATGTAACAAATGCTGATTCATTTCAAGAAGCACTGCGTAATGCAGAAAGTAAACTTGGAAAAGTAACGGCTATAGTACACGGAGCTGGTAGATTAGCTGATAAATACATTCAAGATAAATCTGCTCAAGATTTTGATAATGTAATTTCTGTGAAGCTAGATGGTCTACTAAGCTTAGTAAGAAGTGTAGATGTAAATAACCTAAGTCATTTAATTCTATTTTCTTCAGTGGCAGGATATTACGGTAATGTTGGACAAACGGACTACGCTATTGCCAATGAAATTCTATCTAAGGCAGCACATCTCTTCAAAACCAATCATCCAGATATACACATATCGGCCATCAATTGGGGTGCTTGGGATTCAGGTATGGTAAGTGGTGAACTAAAAGCTCAGTTTGAAGCTATGGGTGTAAAATTGGTGAATAGCGAAGGTGGCGCATCGATGTTTCTAAATCAGCTAAACACTAGGTATGAAAATGAAGCGAGTGTAATCATAGGTGGTACTTTGCCAGCAGGGATCAGCTACCTAGGGGCAGCAAAAACACATACTATACACAGAAGTATAAATGTAGATCATAATCCATTCCTAAAAGATCATGTCATACAAAGTAAAGCTGTATTGCCAGTTGTCAATGCAGTAGGCTGGATGGCACAAAGTTGTGAAAGATTGTATCCTGATTTTCAAGTTTTCGAAATAACGGATACCAAATTGTATAAAGGAATTGTATGCGAAGAAAATAATGAAGCTGAATACACTTTGGTGCTAAAGGAAGAAATGAAGACAGAGGAAGCCATAATTTTCAAAGCAACGATACAGAGCGAAGGAAAAAAACTACCGCTCATTCATTATAAAGCAAATATTCAAATCAGAAATAAGAGACATCTTCCAAAAGCTCCCCAATTGAATAAAGCTATACCTACAGGAATAATTGAGGATGGTAGCCTACTATATCAAAATGGTGCGCTATTTCATGGCCCAAGTTTTAGAGGGATAGATAAAATACTTTCTTATGATGAACATCAGATGACTTTGTCTTGCAAGGCGCCTTTTGTATCGAGAGCAAGACAAGGCCAGTTTCCTGTATTATCTGTAAATACTTTCTTTTCGGATATTCAGTATCAAGGAATGGTCGTATGGGTTCAAAAATTTAATGAGGGTGCAAAGAGTCTGCCCTTATCAACAGAAAAGGTAAGGCTCTACGAGCCAATACCATTTGAAAAAGAAATGCTTGTACATATCACCATTAAGGAATCTACTCCCTTTAAAATGGTTGCAGATTGCACTGTCGTTGACAAATCTGGTAAAGTATATATGGAAACTATAGGCGCGGCTGTAACCGTTTCAAAGCAATTGCAGTGGAATTAAGAAAAGAAAAAATAGCAATAATTGGGTCCTCGGGTTTATTTCCAGGTTCTCAGACTAAAGAAGCTTTTTGGCAAAATCTTTTAGAAAAAAAGGATTTAACATCAAGTGCCCTAGAAGTTGATTTTGGGTATTCTCCTGATGCGTTCTTTGATAGTCAAAAAGGAACTATTGATAAATGTTATTCCTTGAGAGGCGGGTACATTCGTGATTTTGAATTTGACCCTAATGGATATCAATTACAGTCAGATTATTTAAGCAAATTGGATAAACTATACCAGTGGTCACTCTTTGCATGCAGAGACAGTTTAGAGGATGCAGGGTACTATGGTAAATCTGTATTACAACGCTGTGGCTTGGTCTTGGGTAATTTATCTTTTCCAACTTCTACCTCACATCAGCAACTGGCTCACATATACACGGATACTATTGAGCAAAAAGTGCAAAATTTACTTGGTGATGAGCATTTTAGACTAGTAGATGATGCAGCGAAGAAATATAGAAGACCGAGCATTGATTCTCCTCCTTCTGAATTGGTAGCTGATGGTATTGGCCTGGGTGGAATACACTACACCTTAGATGCTGCATGCGCAACATCACTATATGCTATTAAATTAGCTTCGGATGAATTATTAGCTGGTAATGCTGATCTCATGCTAGCAGGGGCTGTGTGTGCTTCGGACCAGCTTTTCATCCATATGGGTTTTTCTATTTTTCATGCCTATGCTGGTAGTAACGAAAAGTTTGTCCCCTTGGATCAAGCTTCAGGAGGGCTCGTTTCCTCCGAAGGCGCTGGTATAGTGGTACTGAAAAGATTGTCAGATGCTGAACGGGATGGCGACAATATTATGGGTGTCATTGGAGGCATCGGACTATCTAATGATGGCCAAGGAAAGTTTTTGCTTAGCCCAAATCCTAAGGGACAGGCTTTAGCTTTTGAACGAGCCTATGAAAACAATAATATAGATCCTAAAAATACAAGCTATATAGAATGCCATGCTACTGGTACACCGCTCGGAGATAAGACAGAGATCAATTCAATCTCTGATTATTTTATTAAACATCAATCACTACCATTGCTTGGTTCTGTAAAGTCTAATATGGGCCACCTTCTAACGGCGGCTGGAATGACGGGTTTGCAAAAGGTTTTACTGGCTATGGAGCATCAAGTGATTCCGCCTAATATAAATTTAAAGGAAGCCGTAACTGCGAAGAATAATTGGATAAAGGATGAGCAGATAATATCTGAAACTACGGAATGGAATGATCTAGATAAACAAGCTGGCATAAATTCTTTTGGATTTGGTGGAACGAATGCACATATGATCGTACAGTCCTACCAAGAAGGCAAATTTGGAAAAGTAGGTACTAGCACGAAAAGAAACAATTCAACATTAGCCATCACTGGTATGGATGTTCATTTTGGAAACTGTGTGGGTATAGATCAATTTTCAGATACCATATTTCATGGCAAACAACATTTTATTGATCTACCAAAAAATCGTTGGAAGGGATACGAAAACAATCAAGAGCTCCTAGCGTCTTTTGGATTTGAAAATGGTGAAGCCCCACAAGGTGCTTTTATAGAAGATTTTGAAATTGATCTGCTCAGATATAAAATTCAACCCAAGGAAGCAGAAACACTAGAACCACAGCAAGCACTAATACTTAAGGTGGCAGACAATGCCATCAAAGATGCCAATTTGAAAACATCACAAAATGTGGCGGTAATCATTGCTATGGAGTCTGAACTGGCCATACATCACTATCTAGCAAGATGGGATATGTCATGGCAGCTTGATCAAGCACTCCATCGAGAAGGGCATACTTTAGAACATAGTCAACAAGAAGCGCTGGAAAAGGCAACGCGTAATAGTGTTTATTTCCGTGAGGGCTCCCAAACACCTTCACAGCATACCAGCTTTGTAGGAAATATCATGGCTAGTAGAATAGCTGCTTTATGGGATTTTTCTGGACCTGCTTTTACTGTTTCTTGTGGCGAACAATCGAGTTATAGAGCATTGAATATTGCTCAGTTAATGTTGGACAATGATGAAGTAGATGCTGTTGTAGTTGGAGGTGTTGATTTATGTGGTGGTCTTGAAAGTATGTTGCTTAGAAATCAAGACAGCAAATTTAGTACCCGTACAAATTCTGCTTTTTTTGCAGAAAATAACTTCAAAGGCCAAACAATAGGTGAAGGCGCTGGTGCAATTGTTTTGCAAAAAAGTACTACAGTAAAAGATACTAATGTATATGCAACACTGGAAAGCAACAAATCAAATAAGTTATTAGAGAACTGTGGCTTATTAGAATTTAGTGCTCATCAAAAAGAACTATTTGACTCGATAAGTAATACCAATACTGCATCTATAGCGGTTGGTAGTATTCAGTCAAATATCGGTAACACGATCGCAGCTTCTGGAATAGCAAGTATCATCAAATGTTCTTTATGTGTGTCTAATAAATTTATTCCTGCGATTCCAAATTGGGAGGCTCCAGATACATCATTAAATTTAGTAGACAAGTCATTTTACTTTCCAAGTAAATCTAGACCTTGGATTACAAATGAAAATGAAATAAGAAAAGCCACCGTAATTGCTGACAAGAATGAATCCTGGGTATTATCAGAAGCTGCACCCACTCAAAAAGAAATTCTTGATTTAAATGAATTCCCATTCTTCTTTCAACTAAAAGGGCAAAATGAAGCTGAATTTCTTCATCAACTTTCTGCATTAGAAATAGCATTAAGTACAGATAAAAATTGTAAAGTCCTATCTCAAGAATTTCATAATCTTGCCAATCAAAAGCAAGGCTTAAACTTAGTCTTACTATCGCAAAGCAAATCCGAACTTAAACGAGAAATCAATTTTTTCAAAAAGATATTTGGTGAAACTATAGCTCAAAACACGAGCATCAAAACACCTAGTGGCTCTTACTTCACCAATAATCCTTTAGGGAAAAAGGGGCAAGTATCATTTGTGTATCCTGGCTCTTCTACAGCTTATACTCATTTAGGTGCTGATATATTCAAAGCATTCCCTGGTCTACATGATAAGTATGAAAAGGAGTTGCCTAATATGGATCAATTTGTTTGGCCTGATTATACTTACCCAAAAACTATAAGCATTAAAGATACTCCTCCTGCTATACAAGAGAATGCTATAGCCATGATGTCTATAGGTGTATTCCACTCTGCTGTTTACACGCATATCCTGAAAGATGTTTTCAAGTGCCATCCAGATATTGCATTTGGATATAGTATGGGAGAATGTAGTAGCATGTGGTATTCTCTAGGCATATGGGATGCTAAAAATTCGCACGTATTCCAGAACTCTCCAATCTTTAAAGAGCAATTTGCGGGAGAATTAAATTGCCTAGCAAATCATTGGAATATTGATTCAAAAACAGCGCAAGAAAAATGGCTTAGTTTAATTTTATTTGCCCCAAAAGAATCCGTAGAGAAAGCAATAAGTTCATATCCAAATGTCTTCTTGACATTTATAAATACCGCCAATGAGCTTATCATATCTGGAGATAAAGTAGATTGTTATGCTATTGCAGAAGCATTGAATTGCAAATCAATGCCTCTACCCTTTCAAAATGTTATTCATCATGATTTTTGTAGAAGTGAATCAAAGGGTTTATTGCAGATGCATGATTTTGATATTCAAAATCCTACATCGATCAAATTTTATTCTAGTATCAAAAGAGACTTCTTGCCGATAGAAAGTACGGGTATTGCTATCAACTCTGCTGAAGTCTGCTGCAAATCCGTTGATTTCACGCAAAGTGTAAATGATGTTTACAATAACGGAGCAAGGATATTTATTGAACTCGGCGCAAATGCAACTTGTACAAACTGGATCAAGGATATTCTAAAAGAAAAAGAACATGTTGCTCTAAGTTTGGACATAAAAGGTAAATCTACTGGAAACACTATTGCTTCTGCTTTGGCTATGCTGGTTGCCCATCAAGTAGACTTAGATTTGAGCCCATTCTTTGAAAGTAAGCTCAAAGAAAATCAAAAGAAATCCTTTTTCAAGAAAATAAAACTTGGAGGGCCAAGAGTGGATGCGATATTCGAAGATACTAGACTAACAAGCTTATTTGAAAATTATAAAATTAAAGAAGCAGAATACATTTCAACAACTGAAAATAGCGGCGTGCTATTAGCTGTGCAAAATAAAGTAGATAGTAAAAAGAACATAACTACGATCAAAAAAATTAGAACTCAAAATATGGAAAGCACTATAGTGCAAAAGACAAGCACATCAAAAAGTAAATCAATTGGTGAAAATGGTCTACGATTGCAAAATTTCGAAAGTGGAGAACAACTTCAAGGTAAAGAGATCATTTTTTCTCAGGCCGATTTAGAAGAGTTTGCTACAGGTAAAATCGCTAATGTATTTGGTGAAGAATATGGCATCATAGATGGCTACTCAAGAAGAGTTATGCTTCCAATGTACCCCTACTTGTTGGTTAGTCGTGTGACAGGCTTAAAAGGAAAGAGAGGTGAATTTGTTCCATCTACCATGCAAACAGAATACGACATACCTTATAACGCGTGGTTCACTACCGACAGACAAATACCGTGGGCTGTATCCGTTGAATCAGGTCAATGTGATCTTTTATTGATTTCTTATCTAGGGATAGATTTTGAAAATAAAGGAAAACTCGTATACCGTCTTCTTGATTGTACTTTAACTTTTGTAGATGATCTTCCATTTGAAGGGCAAACATTGCGCTATGATATATCAATCAATTCTTTTGTTAGAAACGGAGAAAACTTATTGTTCTTTTTCAGCTACAGATGCTATGTAGAAGATAGACTTGTACTAAAAATGGATAATGGTTGCGCTGGCTTCTTTAGCGATGAACAATTGGCTGAAGGGAATGGAGTGGTATACACGGATAGTGAAAAAGAAGATAGAGCTAATGCCAAGAAAAGAATCTTTACTCCCCTTTTGAATTGTAATAAAACACAATTCAACAAAACGGACTTACAGCACCTAATCAATGGGCAACCAGAATTGTGCTTTGGTGATGTGTCCTATTTTCCAAATGGGCGGAATCCCTCCCTTTGTCTACCCCCTGAGAAAATATTGATGATTGACAGAATAAGTCATGTTGACATTCATGGAGGGGCTTATGGTTTAGGAACCATTACAGCGGAGAAAGATCTCAATCCAGGTGATTGGTATTTCCCTTGTCATTTTAGAGATGATGAGGTGCTTGCAGGTTCTTTACAAGCGGAAGGTGGAGGAAATTTACTTCGGTTCTTCATGTTGTACTTAGGATTGCAGAGACTTACAAAAGATGCTAGGTATCAACCTATATTTGATTTACCACAAAAGGTACGTTGCCGAAAGCAAGTGACGCCAAAGGATACTAAGCTGATCTATAAATTAGAGATTAAAGAGATTGGTTTAATACCAAATCCGTATGTCATAGGTGACTTAGAGATCATCTCTGATGGGATTGTAACGGTACACTTTGAGAATCTAGGATTGCAGCTTAGAGAAAAAGATAATCCAAAGTATTTAGAAGAGCAATCAGGAGTACCTGTTTCAGCAAGATCGGAGGGTGCGCTCTTGAATGAAAAAGACATTACGACTTTTGCCCTAGATGATTTGTCAAAGTGCTTTGGTCCAGATTTCTCGATCTATGATGGTCGTAAAGTTTCAAGACAACCTAATACAGACCTACAAGTCATTTCGAGAATCTTAAAAGTAGAAGGCCAAAGAGGAGACTTTAGTAAGCCAAGCACAATTTATGCAGAATACGACGTACCGAAAGATGCATGGTACTATGAGCAAAATAGTTCAGCTACTATGCCTTATTCCATTTTGATGGAGGTAGCCTTGCAACCTTGTGGTTTATTGGGTGCTTATCTAGGTTCTACACTACCCTTCGCAGATAAGAATCTTTATTTCCGAAATCTGGATGGTGAAGGAGAAATGTTTGACCTACCAATAGGAACGGATTTTAGAGGTAAGACCATTCATAATAAATCCGTATTGGTGTCGTCTGTAGCGCTGGGAGGTACTGTTTTGCAGAACTACACTTTTGAGTTATCTATAGATGGACATATATTCTATAAAGGTAAATCATCCTTCGGCTTTTTCCCTGCTGACGCCTTGGCTGCACAAGCAGGATTGGATAAAGGGAAAGAGATTCCTTCGTGGTTGGTACAAAACAACATTCCAGAAAGTCAATATATGCGAATCAATTTGGATTCTTTATATGGTCGAATGAAGCTGTTCAAAGCACCTGCAAACAAACCGCACTACAAATTATCTGGCGACCAACTATTGCTATTAGACAATTTGATCATAGCTAAAAATCAAGGCGAGCATGGTAAAGGATATGTGTATGCCAGTAAAAAAATAAAAACCTACGATTGGTTCTTCACCTGCCATTTTTATCAAGATCCGGTAATGCCTGGTTCTCTTGGTGTAGAAGCTATTATGCAGGCTATGCAAACATTTGCTTTGCAGCAAGATTTGGGGGCTCGCTTCCAATCACCAAGATTTGAACAAGTGGCCAATCATACCACTGTTTGGAAATACAGAGGACAGATACTGTTACATGTAGACAGTATGCATCTAGAAGTGCATGTGAAATCTATAAAAGAAGATACTCAGCATACTACAATAGTGGCAGATGCTTATCTATGGAATGAAGGAATGCGCATATATCAAGTGACTGGTTTGGCGCTTCGGTTAATTGAAAGTTAAGAATTAAGAAATGCGTCAGGGATAGTAGGGGTCCCGAGATTTTCTCGGGAGTGCGTAGCACGGACACCCCCGCATAGCCCGGCCGGCCCGAAATTTTCTCGGGACGGAGACGCCCAAATAAAAAAAGAAAAAAATAATACGCATGCAAGAGTTAGAATATAGAGGAACACCTCAAGCTTTGTTTTGGCAAGGATCGCCACGGGACATGGCTTTCGAAATAAATGAAATCAAGGAAAAACTGGCGGACACCTCTTCACCATGCTACGTGGTAAAAGACTTTAGAGGACGAATCGGAGTAAGCAACGGCGGACAACTGGTCAGCGAAGGGAGAGGCTTGCAAGTGCTTGCGCATGCACCAAGCATGACGGCTAATCAATTAGGCGATCCAACATTTTTGGCTGACTACGATTTGCAATGTGCATACAAAACAGGAGCCATGGCCAATGGAATAGCTTCTGCAGATTTGGTAATCGCCATGGGGAAAGCAGGGATGATAGGTAGTTTTGGAGCTGCTGGTTTGGTGCCGCAAAAAATAAAAACCGCTATCGAACAAATACAAGCTTCGTTACATAATCAAGCCTATGCATTCAATCTAATACACAGTCCCGTTGAAGCTGCATTGGAAGCGAACGCGGTACAGCTTTTTTTGGACCACGGAATACGTATCGTAGAAGCGTCTGCTTATCTAGGATTGACTGAACATATCGTGCGGTATAGAGTCGCAGGTTTAAGCGCAGATCAAAATGGAAAAACTATAATAGGCAATAAGGTAATCGCAAAAGTTTCTAGAACGGAGGTGGCTACGCACTTCATGCAGCCAGCACCAAGTAAAATGTTAGAAGATTTATTGGCACGAAACTTAATCACCGCACAGCAAGCTGAATTGGCAAAGCATATACCAATGGCGGATGACATCACGATTGAAGCCGACTCAGGTGGGCATACAGATAACAGAACCTTGGTGGCTTTGCTTCCTACGATCATAAAACTACGTGATGACATTCAGGCAAAATTTAATTATAAGCAAGCTATACGCATCGGTGCGGCAGGAGGAATTGCAACGCCTGCATCTGCCCTAGCGGCATTCATGATGGGGGCGGCATATATCGTGACGGGTTCGGTAAATCAGGCTTGCGTCGAAGCAGGCACTTCGGAACATGTGCGAAAATTATTGCAAGCTGTGGCGTCTACTGACGTCATGATGGCACCCGCATCAGACATGTTTGAGATGGGTGTAGAACTGCAAGTATTAAAACGTGGAACGCTATTCGGACCACGAGCTAAAAAGCTATATGAATATTACAAACTGTATAATTCGATAGACGAAATTCCTAGCGAAGAGCGTACAAAACTAGAGAAACAAGTATTCAAAAAACCACTGGAAGAAATTTGGCAGTCGTGCATTGCATTTTTTGAAGAGCGAGATCCCGCTCAGATAGAGCGTGCACAAAATAACCCAAAGCGAAAAATGGCTTTGATCTTCAGATGGTACCTAGGGCTGTCTTCCAACTGGGCAAATGCAGGTACGCCAGATCGTATTCCTGACATGCAAATATGGTGCGGCCCGGCGATGGGTGCCTTCAATGATTGGGTGCGAGGCACCTATCTTGAAGACTATCGAAATCGACGTGCAGCTGATATAGCCAATCATATTATGCAAGGTGCTGCCTACCTGTATCGTACGCAAACTTTGAAGATGCAGGGTGTACATCTACCGGCACAATTAGAACATTATGTACCTAGCAAACAAGAAGCATTGGTCATGGCATAAGTATTAGCTAAAATTTATAATGTTAGCCTCACAATCAGGAACAATAATTGCCTTTTTACTTTAGTAATAAAGGATTATTTGTACCTCGTGAGACTTCTATTTATAAGCCTGATTATTTTTTCGTCATGTACTCTTTTTGCTCAAAAAGACAGTACCGACGTCAAACGTCTCGACTTTACTGGAGACTTTAGATTTAGAGTAGAACACGATTGGAACTCCATCAACTCAAATGGCGATCTACGCACCGATAGATCGAGGCTTAGATATCGTATGAGATTTGGTTTGCGTTATCAATTAGACCAAGTATCTTCCTTTGGAGCAAGGATCCGATCAGGTAACATCAACGATCAACAAGGCCCACATCTAACTATTGGCGGAAATAATGGCGAGTTTGGTTTATCTCAAATCGGGTTTGAAAAACTCTACTATCAGTTTTCATCCAAAAAATTTAAAGCATGGATAGGCAAAAACGATATGCCTTTGCGAAAGATGAATGAGCTGTTTTGGAATGACAATGTATTTCCAGAAGGGATCGGTCTTCAATATATCGGACTAAAGAATAAGGAAAAGGCATTAAATCAATTTGGAATCAATGCAGGCCACTTTATTATCAATTCCAGAAATGGCAGTTTTTTCAACGACGCTTATTTGCAGATTATACAGTTGGATTTCAAGTTACTCGATGAGCGCTTGAGCATTTTTCCAGGATATTACTTCTTCCATCAAATTGGAAATTTTCCTGACCAGCAACATGAGTTTTTATTGGATTATAAAATCTTCCACTTAGGTGGTGAATATATAATTTCACAAAAGTCTAAACTTAGATTGAGTGCAGAGCTCTATATGAATCTTCAAGATTACACTGATCAAGAAGGCATAACAGATGCGTTTGTAGATCAAAAAGAGGGTGTTGTCATCTCAGCCAAGTATGGTCAGCTGAAGAAAAAGGGTGATTTTATCGTGGATCTTTATTTAGCCAATCTACAGCAATATTCCATCGTTGATTACTTTGCACAAAATGATTGGGCTCGTTGGGATTACTCTAGCATCAATGCGAGTGGATCTAGATTGTCAAATTTCAGAGGCTTTGAATTGAGGCTGGGATATGCCTTTAAAGAAAGGTTCAATCTTATTTTGCGTGCTTATCAAGTAGAACAGCTAGTGGCTATTGGTACTAGTAGAGAAAATGGAAGTCGGATTAGACTAGATTTAAATATTGGGTTTTAATCAAGTTTACAGACTTACTTCTCATCTCCCATCACATTCAATTTCGCATTCGGTCTTAGTTCACTTATCGAAGGAACATTCTTTTCAAAACCAAGTATTTCCATAGAGTGTAGCAATTCGCCTTCTGACAATAGATTTGACTCAACCTCAAAAAGCGTAGGCAACAAAATCCCATCAAAGTCTTTGTAATTTTTAAGTCGAGCTGCTCCAGCTACAAAATTATACATATCTCTTACGGTGTATTCAAGTTTTACGATTTGCTTTGATTCTGAATCTAACCATAGTAAATACTGATCGATTTTACGCTGCGGTGCGATACTGTTCCAAGAAGCTAATACTCCAGTACATTCAATCCCGTCGATAGTTTTTTTTCCGGCGTAGCTTACAGCATCTGCTTTAAGTATCCGCTTGGGGAATTCTACAAAATATTGATAAGTAGGTATCCAAAAAAGAGTATTCTTATGCTTTTTAAATACGGGTTCAGATCCAGCATTTGACTGGTATGTTTTCCAAGATTGTATCCCCCATTCATCTCCTTTGTTCGGGCCATCCATAAAGGTAGCGCGACCATCATAAGAGCCGGGGATATAACTCAAATTGAGCAAGGTGCTAGGCTCAGGAAAAGGATTGCTCGTCTTGCCAATAAAGCCATACATGTTCTCTCTAAATTGTACAGTATAGGTATCCAGCTCATCCCAGTTAGATACTTGATGCGCCTTTGCCATTTCTTCTAATAGGTATTTCCCTTTAGCTTCGCTTGGGTTATTCTTTGCCGTTTCTGTCCTAATGTCAACAGTCCCAAAAAGATAAACACCTAATGCGAATAGCGCTATTAAGGCACCCAATCCTCCTAATATTTTCCAAAATAGATTCATCTTATTCATTTTACACCCTTGAACAACAAACGAATATATAGATAGTTACCACAAAGAATATCAAGTTGAAAAAGAAAATAGAGATATTAATTAGGGTTTATTGAAATAATTTATGCTATTTCACGTACAAAAGAGCTGCACTTGGATTAACCCATGATAAAGAACCTTTTAGTTACTATAATCGATTCATTTTATTTCCTGTTTAAGGGATTTATGCCGCTCAAGACTTATCGCTATGCGGTGTGTGGTGGAGGTAATCTTGTACTAGATTTGTTACTCTATGCGATCTTCTACAATTTCATTTTTGTGAAGCAAAATGTAGACTTGGGCTTCATCACCTTTAGCCCTCATATTGCTTCCCTGTTTATAGTATTTCCGATAACGTTTTTTACGGGCTTCTTGCTCAATAAGTACATTGCCTTTGAAGATTCAAATATCAAAGGTGGGACACAGCTATTGAGATATTGGCTGGTCGCTATTGGCGCTATGGTGATTAGTTATTTGTGCATGAAGTTATTTGTGGAAGTGATCGGCATCTATCCTACTCCTTCCAAAGCAATCACCATAGCCATCACTGTTGTGTACAGTTATATTTTACAAAGCAACTATAGTTTTAAAGTAGAGCAATAAAAAAAGGCCGCTTCCTTTTCGAAAGCGGCCTTTTTTTATACATCCTACTTATTAGAATCTTTGGACGACGAGTTCTTTTGTAAAGGACTCACCATTCAACGTAAGTTCTACCAAATAAATACCGCTAGGCTGATTCGCTATATTTATATCTTTCTTGAAGTAGTGATCAAAGTCAATCTTATCTTGCATGAAAATTCTCTTTCCTTGCAGGTCAAAAATCTCAATTGATAATTCTCCTCTACTATCATGTTCGAATGTCAAAGTAGATACGCCAGTACTTGGGTTCGGAAACAACTCATAAGCATGATCAGCTATTGCTGGTTTCACCTCGTTTTGAATTACTTCTACCTCTGCCTCAGCAACCGCTGCTGGCTCACAAGACTTCCAAGTAATATACTTAAAGTCGCGAGATCCTACATTTAAGAAAGTCTTTATGTTGTCAGCACCCTCGTTATACGTAACTTCTACTTGTTGCCCTACCTCCAATTTATTTATAGTGCTCTTAAGATCACAAACTGATCTTATCTCACGATCATCTATATATGAGATGACATCACCGGCTTGGAATTCTGCTTTTGCCGCAGAGGAGTTATCAATAATACGCTCCAAAAGTACTCCACTAAAGTCTTCCATACCTGAAGTCGCTACCCCTAAAAAAGGTTTTACTTCAGATCTGACCGTTCGACAAAAAGAAGCATTTTTATCTGCAAATTTTCTACTGTCAAATGTAATTCTTGTGTAAGTAATATCGTTGCTGAGTCTACCAGAAATCAGAATATCTCCATTGTCGATATTCTCATTGATGTAGGCCGTGAGATCAAATGTCTCTGCGTCTTCTCCTACAAATTTTTGAACCTCTTTTTCTGAAGATCCAGCAGGAGTAAATTTGATTTCTACAAATTGGTCATGTTGGGCATGTACTGTTCCTAGGCCAGTAAATAGCGCTAAACCAAGGATGGGTAATTTGTTGAAAAATCGTGTCATTTATTAGATTTTGTGTTTAAAAATAAATTCTCTTTACCAGAGCTGCGTCTTGCAGCTTAGTGTCTAATCATTTGTCTTTCAAAAGGTGGGTTTGAATACAGCTTCTCAGTGAATGTACATCTAGTTAAAGCATAAATCACGCCATATCTAAGCAAGTATTGACCAAGTATTTAGTATTCTTTGGAATGGGCCAATCGGCTTGTGTCGGGATGGCCTTCATTACTTAGGACGAAAGATTAATTGCGAAAAGACACATTTTCATAACATTTCTTTTGCATTTTGGCTTTTTAACTAAGTCTTAACAAATAATAATTTTCGCCTTTATTTAGACTAAGTCTAAGTAAATACTTATCTTGCAGTCAAATCAAGCACTTATGCAGCTTTTAGTCGTTTCGAATACCGTTTCTACAGGATTGCCGATAGGCGAAGTGCCCAGTTCGTTTTACAGCTTGCCTATAGTTGAAATGCAACTAAAGAAGAAATGCTGCAAGAAGTACAAAAAGAAGGGTAAACGTTGCAAAAATTGCCCCGGCAGAAAGTAAGCTCTTTCAAATTTTCGATTTTCCTTTTCTCTAAAGACTTATGTTTGGGAGTGCCAGCTGACCAATAGGTTTGAGGTTTATACTATGCGTATTCTTAACTTTTATATAGAAGCATTGCTTTAGATTGAGTCAAGTCAGCTGTCGGGCTCTATCGGGGTTCGCTTTGCTACCGTCCCTCTCCTTATTTTTTCTTGTTACAGATCAATCTTCTTTCTCAAATTAGATTAAAGCAATAACTGTTTTGATTTATAAGCCGGAGAGTGACCAAGCCCTTTCGATCCCTCACTCAAAAAATGGGAATGATGAAATTTATTCCTTTTTTAAAGAGTATAGTGCCCTTTTGGTGTCCCCAAAATTAATTCGATTTTAGATTTATCTCCTGACTCTACCGAGCAACGAACTCCTAAATTATCAAACAAAGGAACAAGCTCTTCTTTGCTATTTGTAATTATTTTAAAATCAATAATCCCGCATTCCAAGGCTAAGCCTTCCGTTGGATGAACCGAATCTCCCCAATCTAATAGAAAAGGAATGGCGTCTATCTCAGGTGCAGGCAAGACATTACTCATTTGCCATTGCAAAAGCGTACCATCATTTTTGACTCTACTACCCTCTGTGACTATTCCTAAGTTGGGATTGAATGCCTTGATCAATTTTGCATCTTCAGTTATTCGACTGGTTCCTAATGACCACCTAGTTATTTTCTCTTCCTCAAGCAAATCTAAACCCATCCAAGTACCCTCACTTGGTGATGTTAAACTTGGATCTTTAGCTATGAATTCCAAGTAGGTTCGCTCTCCTATGCGTATTAAGGCATTATGCGTTCCATGAACAAGATGCTGCCCTCCAGCAGAAACCTTGAGTCCTGTCATATTTTGAAAATCGGAAACAGCTTGACTGAGATCATTCACTGCATATACTATATGATCTATTTCTTCGAGCATTATGATGATGTTTTAGCCAAATATAGTCTTTTTGTACGCTTTTTAAAGCATGCAATAAAAGTCAAATAGTTTGTCCCTTCAGTCGAATAAAATATCTTTGCAAAAATCACAAATATGAGAATCCTACTTCCACTTCTAGCTGTCCTCTTATTATTCAACTGTAATAATGAACCAGCAAAAACAAAAGAGACTAAAGATCACCATGCAGCTACAACGGCGCCTACATCCCAGCCTTCTGGAAAGCTAACCTACGATCAAGAAAAGAACTTCAAATCCCTTAAGCAACTCACCAATGGTGGAGATAATGCGGAAGCCTACTTTAGTTTTGATAATAGCAAGTTGGTATTTCAAGCGAGCAATGATGCGTGGGGAGCAGAGTGTGATCAAATATTCTTGATGGATCTCAACGGCGCTATGGATAAAAAGCCGCCGCTTCTTAGTACGGGTTTAGGAAGAACTACCTGCTCCTATTTTATGCCAGGCGATGAAACCGTATTATATGCTTCGACACATTTAGCTGATGAGGCTTGTCCTGACTCTCCGCGTACTGTAGACGGAAAGTACGTATGGCCAATCTATGAATCGTTTGACATCTTCGTATCAGACATGGATGGAAAAATTGTAAAGCAACTTACAGATAATCCTGGCTACGATGCTGAGGCTACCTTATCTCCTGACGGCAAAATGATCGTCTTTACTTCTATGCGTTCTGGAGACTTAGAATTATACACTATGGATATTGAAGGAAATAATGTAAAGCAAGTGACTAGTGGTCTTGGGTATGATGGAGGCGCTTTCTTTTCACCTGATGGTAAGAAATTAGTTTTTAGGTCTTCTCGTCCAAAAACGAAGGAAGCTATTGATAACTATAAGTCATTTTTGGATCGTGGTTTAGTACAACCTACTAATATGGAAATTTATACTTGTAATGTTGATGGCTCAGATTTGATGCAGGTTACAAATTTAGGGAAGGCCAATTGGGCACCATACTACCACCCTTCTGGGGAAAAGATTTTGTTCTCGACCAATCATCACAAACCTTCAGGGAGAGTGTTTAATATATTCTCCATCAATGAAGATGGGTCTGATTTGAAGCAAGTGACTTTTGACAATACCTTCGATGCCTTTCCAATGTTTTCTTACGATGGTAAGTATCTGGTATTTTCTAGTAATAGAAACAATGGTGGCACTCGTGATACCAACGTATTCTTAGCAGAGTGGCAAGACTAAACTATGGCTCGCTTATCGGCTAAAGAAAAAGCTAAAGAAATACAAAAGATCTTAGATCGTTTGTATCCAACGGTACCTATCCCCTTGGATCATACCAACCCTTACACATTACTGGTAGCTGTATTGCTATCGGCTCAATGTACTGATGAAAGGGTTAACAAGGTCACTCCTTTTCTCTTTGAGAAGGCGGACAATCCTTTTGAGATGAGCAAACTTGAAGTGGATGAAATAAAAGCTATTATTAGACCTTGTGGCTTATCTCCAAAGAAGTCAAAAGCCATATATGATCTTTCGCATATCTTAATCGACAAATACAATGGAGTTGTCCCTCAAGATATGGACTTGCTGGAAGAGCTACCGGGTGTAGGACATAAGACGGCATCAGTGGTAATGGCTCAAGCCTTTGGTGTCCCGGCCTTTCCTGTAGACACACATATACAGAGGCTCGCCTATAGATGGACCTTGAGTACTGGCAAAAATGTAGTCAAAACAGAGAAGGATTTGAAACGATTATTTCCTGAAGATTCTTGGAATAAGCTGCATCTACAAATCATATTTTTTGGCAGAGAATATTGTCCTGCCCGAGGACATGATCCGCATCAATGTCCGATTTGTAGTTTGTATGGTAGAAAGAGCTTAATGAAGTAAAATAACTAGAAAGGGTAACCGAAAAGCAAGTTAGGATTTAAGGCTCGCCGTAAACCTCCATTCCCTCTGAAGTCATCGAAAAACCAACGACTCCCATTATTGTATTCAAACGAATTCAACAACTTGAGTCCAAGATCTACAGTCAAGACAAAGTAATTGAAATCGATTCTTACACCAAATCCTGTACCTAATGATAACTGATCTATAAAGTTGTCTCCGACTAAATCTCCATCACTATTTATCGTCGATCTCCATAATAGTTGAGATCCCGGTCGGTCAGTATCTTCTTTTAGTGTCCATATATTCCCTCCATCTAAAAATACAGCTGCATCCATGTTCAAAAATGGAATAAATTTGAAACGGTATTCTAGATTGAATTCAAAAAGAAAATCACCCGTTTGAAAAAAGGGCGTATTTGGTAGACTTGGTGGAGCAATATATTCTCCTGGTCCTGGTTCTCTTATTCGCCATGCTCTTATACTATTTGGTCCTCCAACAAAGAACTGTTTTACGAATGGAACAGTCTCCGAAAATTTAGAGAAAGGTATGGCTATCCCAGCATGGGCACGTAGCCCGAAAATATTTCCATCCCTAAATTCTTTGAAATAGCGTATGTCAACATCAAATTTGTTGTAATGCGCAAATTCAAGATTATTCGGCAAGTTAATAGCAGACCTTCCTCCATTGATAATGTAGTTGGCCAACAATGCCTCCGCTCCTGATAACTCATGGTTGAATCGCCACTGCCAAGTTTCGCCCAAATTATTTTGAGGACTAGTCCATAGATAATTAAATTCACTATAAAAGAAACCTGTTATCAATCTTGGGCTCAATCTTTCCTCAAGTAATGGATTGCTCAATAAGATCGTATCAAAAGCAGGCTCTGTTTGAGACTGAAACAATGTAATATCAAAGGTTTTTACAGTGTATTTTTCTGTAGCTGATCTTTTCAGATCATATGTTAATGCTAAATCAAAGGAATTATAAGAATAAAAATTTCTCAGACTAAAAGAGTTATAAGTACCACTAACAGTTGGTATCCCATCTCTTCTCATATCGTTTAAGAAGTCTTGATTGATCAATGACCAATTACCAAACTTGATTAGGCTTAGTAGTTTCCAAGTGCCCGGAAAGTCTATAAACTCAGGTAGTCGCAAGTCAACTCTACCGGTAAAATCTAAAGAATTGATCAATTGACTACGGTCCGTCAAATTAAACTCAACGCCGCCTTCCAATGATGCACTAAATCTTTCTGCTCCATTAAAAGTATTTCTATTGAGGTAGGATAAATTGACAGCATTCCCAAAGAAAAAGTTTCTATTATTCGTTAGAACCCTTTCGGAATTATTGATGTCCGCATCCATGGTAATATTTTGTTTCTTTAGTTTAGACAAAATAATTTCCACGTCAATTTTCCCATCTTCATCCGCTGAGGCATTTGTTCTAATGTTTACAAACTTGTAGAGACCTAGCGCATTCAACTGCGTATTTGTATTATCTATTAAAGATTGATTAAACACATCTCCTTCGTTGAGATAAATATTTCCTCTTAGCAAACTGGGCTTGATACCTATGTCTCCATCCAATGTCTTATAATGAATCCCGTCAATCAATGTATCAGAATGAACAGCTCCTAATTCTCCATTGAAATTTGGATATACATTGATTTTTCCAATTCGATACTGTTTATGTACCTCACTGTTATATGGTTTTGTAAGGCCATCGTACACCGTCAAATCGTAACCATATCCTGTAGTATCAATATCTAATTTTTTGATATTGTTGGTAAAGAAGTAAGCATATCCATTATTTCTTAATGAGTCCGTGATGCGATTGACTTCTTGGTTGTAAATATTACCATCTATGGGCGTCCCTTTTTTGAATAGCGTTTCTTTCGAGATCCAGGGGGTTAGTGCAGCTAGTGTTGAATCTTTTGATTCATAGATTAAGGTATCTACTTTGTACAAATTACCTGGAAACGCCTCATACGTTATGTTTGCTTTATTTCTATTTTTAAGTTTATTACTTGGATAAACTTTTGCGTCTAAAAATCCTTTGTGAGCAAGATAGTTTTCCATGGACTTTGCAGTTCGCTCCATAGTAATCTTATCGTATAATACGGGCTCTTGAGTTCTCTTACGATTGATGAACTCTTTTATGTTGGTTCTTCGATTTTTCTTCTTATCTATTTTTTGTCTTTTTTTCTTAGCCTTGATATTCCACTCTTCCAGTTCATCTCCACTTCCATTTCGCTCTATATTTTGTGTTTTGTTAGCTAACTTTTCTTCTAATCTATTTTTCTTCCGGTTGAACTTTTGTTCAAACTTCAATAGTTTTTCTTCTTTTTTGAGTTCATTTTTGAAATACCAATGCAGTTCTGGACGAAAAAAGAATAGTAACTTACTGTTCGGTTCTTGAGATATGAGCGTAGACAACTCATATTTTAATTGAGATTTTTCTTTGACAGCTTTTTCGGTATCAGTTAGTATTACTGTGTTTTTGGTGATAAGGTAATCTTCCTCATTCAGATATTTGTTTACACTACAAGACGAGCAAAACAATAAAAGAGCAATGGTTATGAATTTGTATGTCGAAAATTTTATACCTTCCAAAATTTACTAGCTATACTATATAAATGCTATCCAAAAATAAAATTAAATATTTAAAGTCTCTTCAATTAAAAAAGTATCGACTGCAAGAACGCAAATTTGTTGTAGAAGGCGATAAAATAGTAAGAGAATTACTACACTCTTCATACGATATTACAACTATTTATGCTACAAAAAATTGGATAGAAAAACATAAGGTTTTATTAAAATCTAAGCAAGGGATCGTTTTTGAAGCTGATGGAAAACAACTCAAATCTGCTACGGCGCTAAGTACATCCAATGAAGTCATCGCTGAGGTCGAAATGCCTCCTTTAGCTTCATTGCAGGTAGACCCCAATAGTGCATTACACCTATATCTCGAGGATATTCGCGATCCAGGCAATATGGGCACCATTATTCGTTCTGCGGCATGGTTTGGGCTGACTCAAATACTCTGTAGCCCTGAAAGTGTTGATTTTTACAATAATAAAGTCCTACAAGCCACTATGGGGAGCTTTATACACTTGGATATGATCACTTTAGCAGCTGAGGATTTGAAAAGAAACCTTCCAAACCATAAAATAGTAGCTGCTACATTGGGTGGAAGTCCACTATCTGAATTTGACAAACCCGATAAACTGGTCTTGGTGATAGGAAATGAGGGAAAAGGCATCTCTTATAGGCTTCTAAACCAATGTGATAGCGAGCTCACTATAGGTAAATCTCTAAATAGTAAAATAGAATCCTTGAATGCTGCTATAAGCTGTTCCATATTGCTAAATGCATTGTATACGCCATAAAATCATGGTAAGTAGTAGAGACGCAATGCATTGCGTCTGTACTATTTCCCATGATTTGTTTAAAATAATCCATAATACTTATCACGATAATGCAACAAAACATGCATGAAGTCATAGAATAAGTTACATTTGCACGCTTATTGAAAAAATAGGCAGAAGACTCTTACAAAATTTTCCCCTTTATATAGATACCAGAGATTTTAGATTCCTCTAAAAAGGAGGGATAATAAGTTATTGTATGATAAAGAAATATTTCAACCTTTTTGACTTATCTCAAAAAGTCGATTACAAAAATGAAATCCTATCCGGTTTAACGGTAGCGATGGCATTGATCCCTGAGGCGGTAGCTTTTGCATTGATAGCGGGCCTGTCCCCTCTGACTGGTCTCTATGCAGCATTCATGATGGGTTTCGTAACTTCCATATTGGGAGGTAGACCAGGTATGATCTCTGGTGCTACTGGAGCCATAGCAGTTGTGATAGCGGCCTTGGCTTATTCTCATGGTGTAGAATATATCTTCGCCACCGTAATCTTAGCGGGTATCTTACAAGCTATCGCAGGCATCTTGCGCTTAGGAAAATTGATGAGGCTAGTCCCCCATCCTGTAATCTTCGGGTTTGTAAATGGTTTGGCCATCATCATATTCATGTCACAGCTTGATCAATTTAAAGATGATACTGGTGCTTGGCTTACTGGAGAAAGTCTTTATATGTTTCTAGGCTTGGTATTGGTAACTATGGTCATTATCTGGGGATTACCCAAATTCAGTAAAGCAATTCCTGCCTCCTTAGTGGCTATCTTGACCATTTTTGGTGTGGTGGTATTCTTCGGAATTGATACAAAAACGGTTGGTGATATGGCTTCTATATCTGGTGGTTTTCCACCATTTCATATCCCAGCGGTACCCTTTACTTTTGAAACGTTGAAAATTATTGCTCCCTATTCGCTGATTGTAGCTGGAGTTGGGTTGATAGAAAGTCTATTGACCTTGAATATAATCGATGAAATCACAGAGACGAGAGGGCGAGGAAATAAAGAAGCCGTAGCACAAGGTATTGCCAATATTCTTTCTGGATTTTTCTCAGGTATGGGCGGATGTGCCATGATTGGACAGAGTTTGATCAACATCTCTTCGGGGGCAAGAGCTAGATTGTCTGGGATCGTGGCTTCTGTGATGTTGCTGGTATTCATCATGTTTGGTGCTAGCCTGATAGAACAAATGCCTATGGCTGCATTGACGGGATTGATGATCATGGTAGCCATCGGAACCTTTGAGTGGGCAAGTTTCAGAACAATCAATCGAATGCCTAACTCAGACATCTTTGTAATGGTGCTAGTAACTTTAGTAACTGCCTTCTTACACAATCTTGCTCTGGCTGTATTGGTTGGTGTAATCATCGCGGCCTTGGTATTTGCATGGGATAATGCAAAGCGAATTCGTGCAAGGAAGCGTATCGATGAAGATGGTGCTAAGCACTATGAAATATATGGTCCACTTTTCTTTGGTTCCATCGCTGTCTTTAATGACAAATTTGATGTGCTAAATGATCCTGATGTGGTCTATATCAATTTTAAAGAAAGTCGAGTGGTTGATATGTCCGCTATAGAAGCATTGAATAAAATAACAGAGCGATATCAGAAGGTTGGAAAAACGGTTCACCTCTCCTATTTAAGTAAAGACTGTAAAATTCTACTAGACAATGCAGAGGCCATTATCGATATCAATGTAATGGAAGATCCTAAGTATAAGCTGGTAGTGAATAGGATTTAGGATTTAAAAATCTAGTAAAAACAACTTAATTCGAATTTGCGTCCATTCCCAGTATGCATCCTCTAGAGCAGTATTTTTAATCTGGAAATTACTTCAGTATTTCTTGTATTGATTTAGAACTTCTACTGGAATGGATGACGGCTAATATTCTTACACTATTTTCGGCCCAAAAATAAACCATAATGTGATTTTTGTAAGTACAACATCTATATCCTTTTACAGCTAACTTATCATTTTTGCATACCGCACATGACTCTGGATGTTTTTCTAACTTACTTAACGAGGAATGAATTCCGCTGACAACTCACTTTCTTCACTAATGTACTCATGTAATTCTGCCAACATTATGAAAGCAGATTCCGACCAAATTATCTCTACTTTTTCTTCCAAGCTTCCAGCTGATTTTTTACCTCTTCATGACTAGCTGATTTTCCATCTTTGATTTCATTGTTTGAATGATCTAAGATATTCAGAAGTGTATCTTCATCTAACGATTCTCCAGGCTTAACTAAATCTAATGTAGAACTATATGACTCTACTACCCCCAAACTACTTAGAGATTGAATAATCTGTAAAAACTCTTTGACATTTGTCTTACTTACATTTATGTGATAAGTCATATCATTTTTTTATTTCTTATTAAAGATATGCTTTTTTATTGGAGGTAGCAATTGGGGGCCTCCAGTTATTTTTCAACGAACCTTCCCCATCATGCTTGTAAAGCGATGAAATTTTTCAAGTGGCTCTTTCACCTCCTTCAGATTAGAAGTCTTATATCAATACTGAGTCCACTCCGGAAAGTAGCGGATTGCAAAAAATGGGCTATTTTGGATGAGATTTTTTATTCTCGAAATTCAGTGATGCTTGAGCATCAGTGGATTGAGAAAATGAAAAATATCGCCAAAAGAGTCATTTTATGGTTTCGTGATTTTCCGGAGTGGACTCAATACTTAATATTCACATACTTATGACCACAGATAAACCGCTACTTGCGTACAACACTGTCTTTAGCCACCCCGCTATTATTGTTGTGCGGATTATTTTGGCTGAGATGATTTGATGATTAGACTTGTGATCTTCTAACCTCAACTTAAATACCGCTAACTAGATTCTTACTCATTTTTATTAAATAGTAAAATACTTTATCGGCAACATTTTTCACTAAAGCCCTATACTATTTCTAGCATAAGGCTTTTTTTATAGGTAATTCCTTCTGATTATAAAATCTCCAAGAGTGCTTTCTCAATATTATGAGCACCTCTCAATCCGATAGAAGCGATCTTTCCATCTCTATCTATCATGAAAGTTTTAGGAATACTAGATACGCCATACTGCTTAGCAGGAGCTGACTTCCACTTCTTTAGATCACTTACATGATAAGGCCAAGATAATTTATCCTGAGCGATAGCTTTCTTCCATCTATCGGTAGTGCCATCTAGTGAAACACTAAACACCGTAAAACCTTGATCTTTGTACTTGTCATAGATCTTCACTACTGAAGGGTTCTCTCTACGGCATGGTCCACACCAACTTGCCCAAAAATCTAAAAGTACTATCTTTCCTTTGAGATCATTCAAACTGTAATTCTTTCCATCCGGACTAGGCAGTGCAATATCTGGAGCTACATCACCCACATTGAACTTTGAAGCAGGTCTTCGCTGCTGAGGTTGTCTTACAGGTGGTTGTTTAGCAACAGGTGGATTCCTGATATTATTGACATACGTAGCATAATCCATTGTGTATGCTGATTGCATTTCTTCATCTTTCATACGCTTATACATGGCGTCATGCAATCCCAAAAATGATTTGTTCTTCCCACCAATGGTAATTGCTGCAGCCATTGCAGACACAGGGTCAAGATTACTCAACTCATTCTGAAGTTGAAGCTCTTGGATTTGTTTCTTATTCCATCTGCTTAGAACATTCATATATTTTTCGGCACGATCAGAACCAGTAACTGCTACAGAATAATTGTTCAATTGGCTGAGCGTTCCTTCTATGTTGATATTAGACTCTCCACCCTTAACCGGAAAGATGATCTTACTTCTACCTACTCTCAATCTATACAGCCCATCTTCAAACCCCTTAGGAAGTTCTATTTCGAACTTACCATTCGCATCTATCTGCTTAGATCCGATGATATGGTTTGCACGAGACATATTGTATTGTTCAAAGTGCAACGTAATGTTGGCTGCATCGCTAATAAGTCCAGTAAATGTTGCTAATCCAGCACTGCCCATATTAACTCCTGTGTTGCCACCACAACCTGCTAGCATAATAGCAGTGAAGAGGTACATTCCTAATCTGATAACTCGATTCATATTAATTATTATTTTTCTAGTTTATTTTCGATTGTCGTATTATATAACGCACTCCAATCGGATAATTGTCCATAATCTTGGCCATCTATGGCCAAATCGCCATTTGATACCTTTCCAAGCTCCCTAAAAGCTACGTTTAAAGACTTAACATGGTTCTCAAAATCAGCCACTTTTTCAGCTTTTACACTAACTACGACCCTACTTTGGGACTCCCCAAACAAATAAGCATCCTTTCTAAAATTCGAATCAGTAGACACTACAAAGCCCAAATCAGACGTCATTGCCGACTCCAGAAGGCAAGTAAATAGGCCTCCTTCAGAGATATCGTGTACTGAAGCTACTAATTTTTCCTTGATTATACTACTAATGCCACGTTGTAAGGCAAACTCTGTATCTAGCTCAAAATGAGGCACATTACTTCTTTTGACACTATGAACTCGCTTTACATACTCTGATGAACCAATACAGTCTTGCGCTTCACCTAGTAGATAGATTACATCACCAGCCTGCTTAAAGTTTAAGGTCATGTGATTATCCTTATTTTCCATTAATCCCAGCATACCAATGGTAGGTGTTGGAAAAACAGGTTCTGTACTATCTTTATATACAGATTGATTGTAGAAACTAACATTTCCACCAGTTACCGGTGTATTGAATTTCTCGCAAGCTTCACCCATACCTTTGAGCGCATTTACAAACTGGTAATACACGCCTTCGTTGTACGGATTCCCAAAGTTCAAACAGTTGGTAATCGCTGCGGGCTCACCCCCCGTACACACAATATTTCTTGCTGCTTCCGATACTGCGATCATGGCACCTACATAGGGATTCGCATACACATATGATCCATTGCAATCTACCGTTACGACCAATGATTTTTCGCTATTTTTCAGCCTAACAACTGATGCATCACTTGCATTGTTGGTTGTCATGGTATTGGTTCTCACCATGCTATCATACTGTTGATAAATCCAACGCTTACTCACGATATTCGGTGAGCTAAAAACAGTCTTAGCTGCTTCCACAAAGTTCTCAGGTTGTGCAACTGAATTTATATCAAAAGCCTCTACCTCATCCAAATAATCCGGACGGCTAAATGCTCTATCATATATTGGAGCACCTCCGCCTAATACTAATGGATCAGCAGGTACTTCCGCCACCAATTCTCCATTATCAAAAAACTCAAGATTACCAGTATCGGTCACTTCACCTATATGTTCACACTCTAGATCCCACTTATCAAATACGTCATAGAGCTTTTGTTCTTGCCCTTTATGACATACTATCAACATACGCTCTTGAGATTCTGACAATAGTATCTCGAA
>CALIEI010000187.1 GCA_938022165.1 uncultured Saprospiraceae bacterium
ACGATTAATTGCTGTAGAATAAACAAATCAATAGTTGTAAATGAGTTGCTACAGTTAGCATCACCAGCAATGATTTGATAAGGTGAAACGATTTCTAAAGGATCCATTCCTAGTATGAATCTTTGGCCGACAAACAAAGCATACGAGGACAATCCATTTTGATCGTTGAAATCTCGGCTTGGAATCACATTGTACATCTGACCCATAGGAAGATCAGGCTCCATATAATAGCCTTCCTCATCAGTCATTTGTGTATTCTGGATATTATCACTTTGTATAGTAATTTCTGTATTGCGTATACCTTCACCCCAATATGTCTTTACATTACCAGATATTCTAGCAGAAGAAGATACTGAAACAGTCCCTTTCAACTCAACCGAAGGCAATGCTGTAGCAAGGCCATTCACCATAGAACCTACCTCTACTTGCAAAGGCATATTCGTAATATGTAAGGTAGTAGACTCATTAGCTTCACCTACAATCTCTACATCTACGTAGAATAATATGTCTCCATCGTTTATGCTTACACCACTTCCGTTATTATCTACATAACTAAATGAAGAATTTGCTTCAAAATAGTTTGGACTAATAACTCCTGGGCTTATACCTTGGATTACGCATATAGAATTATCAGTTACATTCAATGACCCTGCTAGGGACACAATGGTTTCACAATTCGAAATGGTAACTGGAATACTAATATTTGATCCAGGCCCTCCACTTCCATCTTGAACGTCTAAGACAACGATATCAGTTGGAATGCTTACGGTAACATCACTACAAACAGTATTACTACCACAAGTATTCGTGACCGTCAAGCAAACATTATAGGTGCCCGCATCACAGAATTCATGAACTGGATTGGTCTCTAAGGAAGTCTTGCCATCACCAAAGTCCCATGAATATAATCCAGATGAAGCATTGTTTGTAAATGTAGCAGTCAATGCATTATTTACAGTAGAAAAATTAGCTTCAGGTCCACCAGCTGAATTATTAACTGTAGTGCTAAATATATTAGCACATGAATTTGCATCCGAAATTGTAATATCATATGTACCACTTGGCAACTCATTTATTGTAATGGCATCATTCGTAATCACTGCATTGTCAGAAACTGGTCCATTCCAAAATATGGTATAATTAGGTGCTCCGGAGTTCACTACTACACTTATCGAACCATCATCATTACCACACGATCCATCATTTGTTGAGGTGGTAATATCAAAAGCACCAGATCCTCCTATTGTTGCATCTTCAATTAGAGAAGCACCATCTGCATCAGTAACGACTACGGAGTAAGTCCCCATACCCAAATTCAAAATGCTGTAAATTTCATTATTAGTAACATCTGTTCCACTTGAAGCACCAGACCAAGTAATGGTATAGGGAGCACTTCCATTAGTCATAGTTATGAATAGATTACCTGGTTCGCCGCATGTCATATCCGTAGGATTAACATTTGCAGAAAACTCCTGGTTTCCTGTACCAGTTCCAGTTCCTGTGCCAGTCCCTGTCCCTGTCCCTGAATTTGTCAAGACAAAATTTTGAGTAGAAGTACAGCCATCTTTATCTTCGACAGTCACATCATATGATCCTTCTGGCAAGGAAGCAATATTGAAAAATTGTCCTCCAATAGTTACGGTACCATTTACCGGCCCAGTCCATGAAACAGTATGGTTTGGATTGCTAGTTAATATTTCAACGGTAATAAAACCATCGTTCGTATTTGTTGGATTGCCAACTACACCATTAAACTGCGTAGGTACTCCATTTTCATTAATAGTTACATTCGCAGAGGTTGAACAACCATTAGCATCAGTAATAGATGCTGTATAGTTTCCAACTGGTAAATTGGAAATATCATTGATCAAGTTACTTGCAGAATAAGTACCAGATTGAGTACCTGTCCACTCTATTAAGTATGGAGGCGTTCCTGAATTCACATATATCCAAATAGAACCTAAGACATCACAGAATGCGTCTGTTACAAATATATCTGCGTCAAAATTTCCTGAATCACCTGAAATAGTAATTGTGGAAGTGTCACTGCAGCCGTTGGAATCTACAACAGAAATGTTGTAGGTTCCAGGAGTTAGGTCATTAACGTTTACCTCATTGTTGTTCGTAGTGGTCGTACCATTTTCTGGCCCTGTCCAGCTTATAGTATAAGCAGGAGTACCAGAGGATATGTTCATTAGGAATCCTGGTGATTGCCCACAACTTCCATTTACGGCTGTAGTAGTTATTGATAAATTATTGTTTGTATTATTGACTATAAAGCTTGTGCTACTTGAACAACCAATAGCATCTATAACGGTTACGATATAACTTCCAGATCCAAGGCCACTAAGATTAATTGTGTTATCTGAAGTCACTTGCGAAGAATTGTTTGGTCCCATTATATCTACTGCATAGTCTGCTATGCCACCAATAATATTTATGGTAGCTTGACCATTAGCACCACACATATCACTTTGCGCATTCGCAGATAATAGTATGTCGGATATTACTTCATTAATTGTAAGATCAATACTTTGTGCACAAGCATTCGCATCATTTACTAAGAAACTATACGTTCCCGCAGGAAGATCCGTAATACTTATGGAGTTATTTGAACTGGTAAATGTGTTATTGGATGCCCCAGATTGGGTTATGGTATATGGTGCAACTCCATTGATGAAATTTAAATCAGCAGTACCCAGTTGATTACATTCTACATCTGAATGGGACTCTGTTATACTAAAGTCACACCCACCCCCAAAGACAACAATCACAGTATCAGAACAGCAAAGCACTGTGTCCATAATGATTAATTCTTGTAAAGGTTGGTTACCTTCAATCTCTACACTAAACCCAGTAGCTATTCCTGTAAAGTTGATATTCATCGTTGATTGAACTCCTGAGCCGAGGTGCGTCGCAATGATGTTGCCATATGCACTGGAAGAGTTCCCTCCAACTATACTGAACTGAGCAGGTTGATGTGTCCAATTACCACTTGGATCCCATACATTTAGTGAATCTGTCAAGTCATCCATCGTCTGAACTTGGCCAGAAAACATTTGACCATTTGCCTCCCATTCATTTATTTGGTAAGGACCATCTTGGCCTAAGCCAAGAAGAACAACATATGAATATTGAATTAGCGTGTCGATATCACATGCCTTTACAGGTTGAGTATATTCACTGCCATTCAGAATGATTGTATATAAATCATTTTCTAAAAATGGAATAGGTACACAAACGTTAGCTGGTTGGTTTGCTTCAAAAAATAAGGTGTCAGTTTCAATTAAGTCTGGACAATCGCAATCATTTAATACTGTAAAGCTAGTGTTTGCAGAACAACCATTTTCATCAGTTACAGTTACCATATAGATTCCAGCTGATAGGTCAGAAGCAGAGTCAGACGTGGAAACGTTTGGCATCCAATTGTATGTCAATGCTCCATTCGATCCAGTTACGTTTAGACTCACACTACCAGCATCACAACAACTAGCATCTTCTACCATATTAGATATCATGATGTCTGAATCGATATTCATAATGCTTACTAGCTTAGATTCACTACATCCATCATTATCGGATACTGATACTGTATAATTACCCGAAGGTAAATTATCAATTGTAAACGATCCAGTTGTTGTTGCAGCAGATCCATTGACAGGACCTGTCCATTCTACTAATACATCACCAGATGAGAACGTTAATTCAAGCCCGCCATTTTGATCGCATGCACCATTAAAAGGAGCAGTTACAAGATTTAATTCATTGTCAACATTGATGACTTCTATTGTCTGATCTGATGAACATCCTGCGGCATTAGTCGCAGTGATCACATATGTTCCTGCAGGTGCATTATTAATTTCTGCATTACCGCTAGTTGGTGTAATACTACCAGATACAGGTCCAGTATAATCTATAGATTGTACGTCAGAGCCAGAAGAAATTGTAATCCCTCCATTTGTATTACAGATCGCATTGCTTGGTGTAGCTGTAAAAGAAACTACTTCAGTAATGTTTACTATTTCTACAATAGTGCTACCTGTACAGCCATTATCTGCTTCAACTGAAATTGTATATGTTCCAGAATTAAGATTTAAAATATTAAACATTCCATTGGAAGCTGTACTTGAACCAGTATTAGGTCCATCCCAAGATACTGTTCCTGAGCCTGTATCAAATGAGACTTCAATTGAGCCATTTACATCACATACACCATTCGTAGGTGTAGCGGTAACATTCACCATTATTTGATCTACTTCTATGGTGAAAGTTTGTACTTTTTTACAGCCATCAGAATCAATAAGGGATATTGTATAATCTCCAGCCGGAAGATTTTGAATATCAAAGGTGCCGGAAGCATCTACCGCATTACCATTTACAGGACCTGACCAAACGATACTAAAAGTGCCAGGATCGAATGTAACTGTTGCTGATCCATTTGTTTGACACAAGCCATTAGTAGTATTAACATTGAAACTAAAATTGTTTTCAATTTCAATAACTTCAGTGCTTACATAGGTATCACATCCATTACCTACAGAAACGGTGATGGCATACACTCCTACGGGAGCATCTTCAATAACAAATAGCCCACCAGTACTATTGTTTGATCCGGTCAAAGGTCCAGTCCAAGAAATGTCTGCATCTGGTGTATCATAAATCACGTTTATCGTTCCTCCACTTCCGCAAATACTTGCTGAAGTTGAAAGCGTTACCACTGGTGAAACACCAACATTGATTATCTCAACTTCTGTAGATTGAATACAACCATCGTAACTTTCTGCCATTATAGAATATATACCTGGTTCCAAGTTATTAAGACTGAAGTTTGAGCTGGTTGTCCCAGATCCACTTTGTTGTCCAGACCAAGTAATAGTATAAGGACCGATAGCACCAGAGACAATCAAGTCGATACTGCCTGAACCGCCGCATTGGCCATTATTTGCATTTGCGATTAATTCTAAATCATTTGAGTTATTGTCTATTTCTTGAGTAGAAACAGCAGTACAGCCTTGTGCATCAGAAACGGTAACACCATAACTACCTGTAAGTGCATTATTAATGGTAAATGTATTATTACTTGTAGTAGCAGCTCCTGAGTTAGGGCCATCCCAAGAAACGTCGTATGAAGGCGTACCACCAACAATGTCCACAGTTATTTCACCCGGTGTTCCACAAGTACCATTCCAAGGCGTTGTAGAAATAACCATACCGGATCCTGTGTTGTTCAGAATTGCATTTGTCCAATCCATACAACCATTATTATCTGTCACTTCTATATTATACGTTCCAGAAATCAAGTCGTCAATAACAAATATTGGACTGGTAGAAGTAACCGTATTTGATGCAGGTCCTCCATATGAAATAGTATAAGGTGAAGTACCATTATTAATTGTCACTTCAATATTTCCTAACTTGCCGCATGTTCCATCGTTTGGCCATGCATTTACACTTACAGTAGAGTCATCTGTTCCTATTTCAACAACTTCAGTATAATCACAACCCACTGCGTCTATAACTGTAAATGTATATGTACCCGCTGTAATATTCTCTAATTCAAATCCATTTGTTGAGGTAGTACCTGATCCATTCTCTGGGCCAGTATAGCTTATCGTGTATGGACCAGTACCATCATTAATGTCCAACCAAACTGAACCTACACCACATAGCCCGCTTGCCGGTGATATTTCCACATCTAGATTTGTTATGGTATTGTCAATAGTTGCAACTTGATAATCTTGACACCAGTTGGCATCTTGAACAGTTACAGAGTAAGTACCTCCAGGAAGACTCGGAATAGTAAAAGAAGGTGCAGATGAGGTTACACTTCCACTACTCGGCCCAGACCAAGATATTTGGTATGTAGGTTTTCCGTTAGAAATATTTATAGTTAATGAACCATTATCTCCGCAAATCCCATTGGTTGGCACTAAGTCAATATCAATATCTTGATCTTCAATAATAAACGTAGCTTCATCAGAGCACCAGTTGGCATCTTCAATCTTTACGGTATAGGTACCTCCCGGAAGGTTAGGGATATTAAAGTTTGAACTATAGGTCGTTGCAGATCCTGATACAGGACCAGTTACATGTATAGTGTATGGCGCTTTACCGTTGGATAAACTAATGTGGATTTTACCAAGCGCTTCACACTGCGAATCTGTAGTATAACCCGAGATGGTAAAATTATTATTGTCTTGAACAACAGTGAATGTTTTAGCTACAGTACATCCTTTCTTGTCTGTAATGTAAATATTGTACACCCCTGCTGGCAGATGATTTATATTAAAATTGCTAGATACTGAGGTAGCAGTACCACTAATAGGACCCGAAACATTTATGAAGTAAGGTGCTACACCATTTGCTAATACTACATTTACAGCCCCTTTTGTACTACATACTGCATTCGTTACGCTTAAGCTGGCCTCAAGGTTAGATCCAAAATCATTAATCTCTAATGTGATTTCATCACTACAGCCATTAGCATCTGTTTTGGTTACATAATATGTACCCGCTGGAAGATTATATATAGTACATGTATTCGCAAAAGTTGAAAAGTTACCTGAAACTGGGCCTGTCCAAGAAACAATAAATCCAGGCGTTCCTCCTGAAGAGTTAACAGTAAAACTTCCGTTACTTTGACCACAATTGGTACCCGTAGTTGTACCTGTCACATCTAGATTACAAGAAGAAGGACAGTCTACTAATAATTGATAATTACTTGCTGCACCGTTATATCCGTCTACAACCACATAATATACTCCAGGTTGAAGATAGGTACTAATGTGCTCATCCGAATTCCCAGGCTTTGAAGAAAACTCTGCACAATCCCCTCTATCACAATTTGACAACAAGAAGAGCTCTAAGTTAGCGTTCAAATTACTTAAATAGATATCAACTTGCCCTGCTTGGGTAACTGCAAAAGTGTGGACCACTTCGTTTCCATTATTTTCCACATTCAACACATTACCACATCCATAAGCTGATACATTATCATCACCATGAATGTTAGAATGATTAAATGGCAAGCCACATTGTAATGCAAAAGCATTGCTACAGTCAAGATCACCACAACTCACTTCAAGTTTAAAATCTCCTTGATAACTAGCATGCAATGCGTCGACTACGATATAATAAGTACCAATAGGTGCATTTTCTAATACAATACCTTCATTATTACTTGTAGAATTATTGCTTTGACTTGCTCCGATACAAGTTAAATTATCACAATCACCAGCAAGTAGAAATAAATCTAAATTGACACCTGGAGTAATAATCTCCAAACCTATTTGTAAGTCACCTGGTTGATCTTTATAGATAACATAAACTTTGTCATTACCAGCATATGTAACACTAGAATTCCAATAATAAGATTCTATATCGTTAGTCTCCCCTATGGTTGTCTCACTAGCTAAATAGTCACCACATTGTATTGGACTTGCTCCAGTACACCAATTATCGATATTAGGATTTCCACAAGCACCAGGTGTATAACTTACAACTCCTGCTGCATCTGCAAAACATGCATTGGCATAAGTGACGTCGTTACATCCACATACAGGTTCATATACGTTTACACAATTTGCATAAGGATCCATAGCATTTGGATCTACACAAACATTATTACACGGACCTTGAGTATAAAAACCAACTCCACTTGCTTCTGCAATACAACTGTTTTGATAAGTAAATCCATCACATCCACAAACTGCATCATAAGTATCATCACAGTTTTCAGTAATCACACCAGTAAATCTATCAATCTGTGCTCCTTCACTAGAAATAAGTAAAGATGGATCAAAACATTGGTTATCCTGAACACATGCTCCCAACGTAAATTCGGTTACACCAGAATTTTCAGCAACGCAAGAATTCAAGTAAGTAACATCATTACATCCACAAACAGGGATATAGCTATTACTACATTCTTCTAGTGCCACTGGATCAATCTCTTCAAAATCAATACATTCACTATAACAAATACCACTTGAGTATACATTAACTCCTGCTGCTTTTGCAAAACAACTGTTCATATAAGTTACACCGTTATAACCACAAACAGGATCCAAAACTTGAGGGCAATTTGAAGTTGATTCTGATCTCGCACTATTAAATACTTCTACCTTAAATGAAGCAGCATCAAAATTTACTGTTATCGGGTTAAGGTCTTTATCTATGACTCTTACACTATCCACCTTGATAGTAATTGTGTCCAAAATAAAGGGATCAATAACATCATCCACAATAAATGAAAAAGTACCTACCGTACCATTACCACTAAGCGCATTGGCTCTATCTGTTCTTACATAAGCAAATTCGATTTGCTTATTAAGTGTATCTGTAAATACAGTATTGACTGCAGCTGAATTTGTAGGATCTACAAATGAACTTATCTCTGGCGCAAATTGCACGGGAGCTGATAAATCTAAGTAGGGTCTATCATAGGAAATAACCATTGCAATACCATAAAAAGAATCAATTGGCAAATTGATATCTCCAAGACTGAAGTCAATCTTTACTTCATCCCCCTCTGTTATCGAACTTGCATCAGGTGTAAATCCTAGAACAGGACTGTTCGGATCACTTGAAACAAAAGCATCCCCATTATTGATAACACTGTTAGAGTTATGTTGTAATAAATAGTTGGCTCGAATGGCCATAATAAGATCATTGTTATTGATCACTCCATCACCATTGCAGTCACCATATGCAAAATTCGTGGTGTTATCCTGATAACTATTTGCCCAAAGCGAGTCGACATTTTGTTCCTCCCATAGTGTGGTGGCATTTGGCCTAGCTGGTCCATTTTCATTGTATCCAACTCCAATATAGAGAAGGTCTACACAATTCGTGACTCCATTGTTATTGGCATCGCCTGGCCATAGTTTATTTTGTGCTGATATTGTTCCGAGGAAGAGGGACAACATTATAAAAAGGCAAAATAGTTTTTCGTAAGAATTTCGCATTATTTATAGGATTTTGTTTTAGGACTATAACTTTTCTTCAAAAGTAACCGATAAGCACCCTACTAGCAATTACAATAATTTTCGTTTTCCGCTAGATTTTATATTATATTTAGAGCTATATATGGAGAGAGTAAATTGATTATAGACTGAATATCAACTATTTATAAATAACATATTATAATTATTTATATATGTTCATGTTGACTTTCCGTTTGTAATTGTCCCAAACCTCAAAAATCATAGTTTTTTTAAGAAAATATTATGATTAATTCTAAACTGATTCGACTCTTAAAGGTCATAGATACCGATGAACTTGCAAATCTGCAAGATTTTGTTGCCTCGCCATATTTTAATAAAAAGAAGAGAATCAGCGATTTATTAACTATACTAGCTGAGTTTCACCCAAAATTTCCGCCGGATTCTACTAGTCATGAATCCATCTTTTCGAGGCTATATCCTCATGATAAGTATGATCAAAAGAAGATTGGATACCTACAGAGTGATTTATTCAAATTGGTGCTCCAATTTCTAAAGTTTGAAAAGCGAAATTCAATTGCTGACTTAGCCTTAGCCTCGGAATTAGCAGAAAGAAAACTGGACAAACTATATAATTCAGAAATTAAGTCTCTTGAAAAGGAAACAAGATTATTGGCATTGAACGGAGCTTCTAAGTATAAATTCAAATATGAATTGTATGATCTAAAGGATCGACATTTTATCAATTTGAATAAAAGGAAAGATGATGAAAACGCCCACCTCGCTAGCGAGAACTTAGATCTATACTATGTATGCAGAAAGTTACAGTACTTTGTAGTATTACTCAACCGAAATCAAACAATAGGTATTGACTTAAAAAATCCACAATTAAAATTCATAATGAATTATGTTGAGGAAAATTTCTTGGATAATCCTTTGATAAATGCATACTATGAAATCATAATGATGCACACCCAAGCAAAACCCTTACCCCACTTTTACAATTTGAGAAAGACAATTAAACAACACCATGGCTTATTTTCTTCAAAGGAGATATATGAAGTATATGAGGAGGCCATAAATTTTTGTGTCAAAAGGATTTCATTCGATCAAAAGTTTTATGTTGGAGAAGCACTTCAATTGAATATGGAGTTTCTTAGTTCTGGCTATATGTATAAGAATGGAATTCTTTCTCATTGGTACTTTAAGAATATTATTAAATTAGGCTTACTGCTTGAAAGGTTTAATTTTGTAGAACAGTTTATTCTTAAATATATTGATAAAGTTTCATCTAAAAACAAAATTAAAGCGTTACATTATAACTTAGCCGAATTACAATTTGCGCGGCAGAAATTTGATAGTGCACAAGAACATCTTAGTATTTTATTTCAAGAAGATCTTGAATTGCCATATACTTTAGGGAGTAGAATGATGCTGATCAAAATCTTCCAACAAAACAATGAAGAAGAAGCTTTACTTTCTCAGATAGCCGCCTTTGCCATCTTCTTAAAAAGATCAAAAAATATATCTAATACTAAGAGAAATATTTATCTAAATTTTTGTGATATCTTGAACAAAATTTTGCGTCAAAACCCTAAACATTACTTAAAGATTAAAACAGAAATTGAACAAACAAAACTCCTCACAAATACCAGTTGGCTTTTAAAGGTCTATGAAGAATTAATGCCAACTGAACTTTTTGGACAATCAAAATCTAAAATGAATGAAAATATTTGAAAATCAACAAATTGATATTAATGCACTACCCCGTGTAGCTAATGTTGATTTTCTTAAACCGGAGAAAGCCTATTTAAGATTAACCATGATTAAAAGCGTGCTATTTTGGGTTATCATGTTTGGTATTTTTTCGCTTTGTATTTCGGCGGCGAGATACGAGTATGAGGAGTACCTACCTTATGCAAGAATCGTTTTTTATCCTATTGCATTAACTTCAATACTACTTACTTGGATTAGTTATTATAAACGTGGTCATGCTTTAAGAGCGCATGATATTATATATAAAGAAGGGGTACTATTTAGGGATACGACTACCATTTCGTTTAATAGAGTTCAGCATTGTGAAGTATCACAGGGACCGCTCGATCAACTTTTTGAAGTGCACACTGTAAAAGTTTTCACAGCAGGTGGTCAAAGCAGTGACTTAGAGATACCCGGATTGAACAAAGAAGTTGCTGAAGGCATTCGAGAATTCATTATTTCTAAAATTTCATCTATAAAAATTCATGATGAAGAAGAGTAATGACCTCTATACTCCGCAACTGCAGTCGCCTGTTGCGATGATACTTATTCTGTACAAGTTTTTTACCCTCGTACTTAAAAATGCATTTCCTATTATCATCCTTCTAATCTTCAATAGAGGCCAGGAACGGGACAACTATGAAATAATCATTGTCTTGGTAATTAGTTTAGTAAGTACTATACTGTCGATTGCCGCCTACTACAAATTTAGATATCATATAGAGGGTGATGAAGTGATCATAAATAAGGGAATATTAAAAAAAGTAAACCTAAACGTACCATTTGATCGAATACAAGCCATCAACACTAATCAAAATATAATACACCGCATCTTCAATGTCGCAAGTCTTGAGATAGATACAGCAGGTTCAAAAAACAGTGAAATTAAAATTGATGCGATAAGCATTAAAAAAGCAAACAAACTAAAGGACTATATACTTAGCAAAAAAGCCATATCGGATGCAGCAGACATAGACTCTGAAGAAACACAAATTAGGCTCATCCAAACAGAAGAAAAAGAATTATTGAGACTAGATATACCTGCATTATTAAAAGTAGGTATTGGTCAAAATCATTTTCGCTCGCTTGCGCTTATTGGCTTATTTTTTCTTGGGCTTACTCAGTATGCAGACATGTTTTTGAATAAAAAAGAATACACTGAACTTTCAGAGCAAATGAGTAGTATGGCTATGAGTTTCATTTTAGTGATTACACCCTTAATTATAATCGCAGCATTTCTATTTACTCTTTTCAGGACAGTCTTAAAATATTATGATCTACATTTTAAAGAAACGAATCAGGGATATCGGTTAATCAGTGGTTTATTTACTAGAAATGAAAAACAAGCTAATTTTCAGAAAATACAATTGGTAGGATGGCATACTAATCCCATAAAGAAACTCTTCGGAATGTTTGAGTTAAACCTATCTCAGGCTTTTAGTTCCTCAATGGTCAAATCACAAACTTTACAGATCCCCGGCATGTATCAACACCAGCTTGAGCAAGTTTGTAATAGTTACTTTTCAAATGAAAACCGCCAAGATTTTCTAGCGCATGCCGTTAGCCCAAGATTAATGATTCGTGTATTTGCGCAATTGTTTTCAGTTATACTTTTACTTGGTATTGCAAAATGGATTTTCCCAGAAATCTTTCTTTCTTGGTCAATGTTAATAGTTGCACTAATCTTATCTATAGTGTACACTTATGTTTCTTGGAGAAAGTGGAATGTCAAAATTGGACACCAAGGAATCTTAATTGAAGATGGATTCATTCGAACTACTTACACCTTACTTAGGTGGGAAAAAATTCAAGGCTTGAGAAGCAGACAAAGTATTTTTCAAAAAAGACGTGGTCTTACAGATTTACATATTTTCACTGCGGCCGGCACTTTAAAAATTCCATACTTAAAAGAAGAAATGGTAGAAGAACTCCAAGACTATCTCCTTTACTTTGTAGAAACTAACCACAGATCTTGGATGTAACCGAACGTTGCGAAGCAAAAAATGTCCAGTGGACATTTTTAGTGAGGGAACCGAGGCCCCTGCCGAGGCGTGCAATACAGCTTCTTTAAAACACAAAATTTCCTGTTTGCACTTAGTAATTTTCCTTACTCACACCGAACGTTGCGAAGCAAAAAATGTCCAGTGGACATTTTTAGTGAGGGAACCGCCTGTCCCGCACTTGCTGCGGGGAGGCCCCTGCCGAGGCGTGAAAAAAGAGGTACAAGGTATCTAGGACCTAGGTTCTAGGTTTCATTTTTTCCCTTTTACATTTTACATTCTAATTTTTTCGGTTTTACATTTACAGCAAAACCTATCTCCGAGAAATTTCCGGACAAGCGGTGGTAGCGGTATCCAATGTGCGTGGATGTGGGTAGCAAGGCGCGCAAGGTAGAGACAAGCTTGCCAGACATTTTTTGTCTGGGCACGCCCTGTCTTTACTGCAAAGCCATTGGGTAGTAGTGGACGACGCGCCTGCCTGCCGGCAAAGGCAGGGTTCCGAGTGAGAGCGAAATGCGATGATGTCAATCAGAGCAATTTAGGTCGGACGAGGAATGGCCCCAAAAAATAACCTTAATAAATATTTACACGATAGAGTTATCGTATGCGATCTTAATCAGACCAGCAATATTGCTTACATTAAGCTTACGCATGATATTCTTTCTGTGCACACTTACAGTCTGATCACTGATGAACAATTCTTGCGCAATTTCTTTATTGCTGAATGCTTGAGAGATTAATTTCAAAATTTCAATCTCACGCTTGGTCAAATTATATTTTTGAATAAACTTATCTTCAAATTTACTCTTCTCCTTATCCGCCATGAAGGTTGTACCATTTGACCTAGCTCCAACCAACTGCACACCGATACCGATATACGTTTTACCTTTCAATACTTCCTCGATGGCATTAAGCAATTCATAAGGGTCAGAATTTTTAAGTATATAACCATCCACTCCAGCTTTGAAAGCAGACTTAACCAGCTTAGCCTCATCATACATAGTCAGCGCTAGTATCTTCATATCGCTATAGTTCTCACGAATAGAATCCAATACGTCCAAACCGTCCGCTTCCGGCATGTTCAAGTCGAGTAATAAAAGATCAGGATAGGTTCTCTTTAAGATAGGAAGTAGGTCTCTCCCATTTTCTGCTTCACCAATAATTTGAAATTCAAATTTATCAGTTCTCCTTAGTATGTTCTTTAAACCTTCGGTAAAAAGTTGGTGGTCGTCGGCAATTACGGTTCTTATCACGTGTGGTGAGTTTATGGTTTAATTTTCTAAATAGTATCGATCTGATTGTATCACTACTTAATAAAGCAAACTAAGTGCCATAGAAATTTTGGGTGACTGAAATATAGTCACAGAAATCCCTACACATAAAGAATGCATTACTTAAATACTAACCATGAAACCAGGAAATTGGGAATGTAGGATTATAAATATAACCCTCTACAGAGAGATATCTCTGATGGTAATCGGTTTGATATGTTCATGGTTCAAATGTGATTACAAAAAGCAATCGCATGTAAATTAGAATTATTAATTCAAACATGAAAGAATCTAAGCATCCAATTTATACCATAAATGGTGTAGTTGTACTCACTACACATATCGAAAAAATTGTATGTGTAATAATTATATAAATAAGTTGAATTAAATCAGGAATATGCGATTACTGAAATCTAATAGATGAATTTTTTATAAAGTATAAAACAATAAAATATATTTTTCTCTCCGGGGAATATTGTTCAACCTTTACCTCATTTTAGGTAGAAAACTACTGCTGATTTCATTATTTCATCAAAATGATCTCATAACCAAGCCACTACAAAGGGAACTGATTTTGATTACGCAAATAATAATTAGTTGCCTTTATAACAATGATGCCTGACATGAATCCAAATTTAACAAATTATTTGCATATTGTGTCAAAAATGGATACATTTATATGTGCAAATAAAAATCAAGAATAGGCGAAATACAGAGTTTACTGCTCAAATTGAAAAATTCACAGAAAAGAAACTGAAAGGCATAAACAGTGATTGGAAGTTTAATTGGAAGCAACTTTATGATGATAAGGCAATATACTATAGTATCGAATATAATGAACAAACCCAAGGAATAATCAAACTTGAGGAAGAAAATGACTCTTATTATGTGCTGAAAAACATCGAAGTAGCTCCATGGAATTATGGATCAAAGGGAAAATTCAAGAACATTGCTGAAATCCTGATGTCTTACGCATGCTTACTATCATTCAAATTAAATAGAGGAAATTATAAAGGATTCCTTGTTTTTACGAGCAAAGGAAATCTTATTGAATACTACCAGAATAAATACAATGCTGAATTGATATTTAGAGAAAGAATGATAATCAATTCTCATACGGGCAAACAACTCATATTAACTAACTTAGGAATAGATCTAAACGATGAAGGATAAATATTTTGACCATATATTAGGTACCCAAAAGGACCTTACAACAGACCAAGAAAGAAAGTTAACTAAGAACATTCTTGATGCTTACATAAAAGAGTTACCCAAACAAGAAATTGAAGAGAACCAAAGAATAGGTATCAAACTACAAATGCAGGCTTATCTAAAAGAAAGCGAAAAGGAAACTATTGAAGCAGGAGAATTCTTAAACAAGTTACTATCCATTTACAACATCAAGAAAACGAAATTTGCGGAATTTATCGGGATTGAAAATGGTAACCTGCATGCATTACTGAAAGGCAGAAGGAAATTCAATAGTAAGATTGCAACACTTGTAGGAGAATCATTCAATATCAATCCAGAGCTATGGATGTTCATCGAGGCAAAAAACGAACTCAAAAAATTTAGCTTAACAAATAAAAAGAAAAGAAAGAAAATCAATATAGCACAAATGAGTCACGACAGGTAAAAACATGTGGAATGACAGCATATCTCTCCTTCGACGAGTGACGCAGCATACCACCGATCCGATATTATCGTCAACTATTATATTTTTAATGCCAGTTTCATTCCTTGCTCGATGGCATACTTTGCATCCAACTCTTTTGCTTCAAATGCACCGCCTATGATATGTACCTTGTGCCCTTTACTTTTCAAAGCCTCGTGAAGGTTATTCACAGAAACTTGCCCAGCGCATATCACAATGTTATCCACATTCAAGATTTGGTCTTCGCCATCTCTTGAGATGTGCAGCCCATGATCATCTATCTTCTTGTATTCCACCTTGTTGATAAGATTTACTTTTTTCTTCTTCATGCTCAAGCGATGTATCCATCCAGTCGTCTTTCCTAGCTTACCCCCCATTTTCCCCTTTGATCTTTGTAGCATGTAGACCTTTCTTTTAGGTGGATCATCTTGCTCTGGCAGTAGGCCACCTCTGGTGCTAATATCTTTATCTATACCCCACTCCTTATTAAAGTGTTCGATTGTTGGCAGCGTATCCGTAGTTAAGTATTCAGCCACATCAAATCCGATACCCCCAGCGCCAATCAAAGCAACTGTCTCACCCACCTCCTTTTTATCTCTAAGCACATCCACATAGCTCAGCACTTTTGGATGATCTATTCCCTCCAAATTTAATTGCCTAGGTGCCACTCCTGTAGCCACCACTATTTCATCATAGTCCTGTCCATCAAAATAGGCAAGGTCTACGGGATGATTCAACTTCAAGTCAACATTATTTTCTTTCAGTTGATAATTGAAGTATCTAATCGTTTCATGAAACTCTTCCTTCCCAGGTATTTCTTTGGCCATATTGAACTGTCCACCTATTTCTTTATTGGCCTCATACAAAGTCACCTCGTGTCCTTTTTGCGCTGTATAGATCGCACAAGCTATTCCAGCTGGTCCAGCGCCTACTACAGCAATTTTCTTTTTAGCGGTTGTAGGTGTCACTATGTATTCCGTTTCATGACAAGCCATCGGATTCACCAGGCAACTTGCGATTTTATTATTGAAGGCATGATCAAGGCAAGCTTGATTACATGCGATACAAGTATTTATAGCCATCGATTTTCCTTCCATTGCTTTTAGCACAAAATCAGGATCAGCCAAAAAAGGTCTAGCCATCGACACCATATTAGCGTGTCCATCTGACAATATTTTTTCTGCGATTTCAGGAGTATTTATTCTATTGGTAGTGATTAGTGGAATGTTTACTTCTCCCATCAATCGTTTTGTTACCCAACTGAAACCGCCACGAGGCACCATAGTCGCTATAGTAGGTATGCGCGCCTCATGCCATCCTATACCTGTATTGATTATAGTTGCCCCAGCCTCTTCTATTTTTTTGGCCAAGTGGACCACTTCATCCCAAGTACTTCCATCGTCCACTAGATCCAACATGGACAGTCGATAGATAATAATAAAATTCTCCCCCACGGCTGCTCTCACCGCCTTGACCACCTCTAAGGGAAATCGAATTCTATTTTCATAACTGCCTCCCCACTCGTCATCTCGTTTGTTTGTCCTATTCACAATAAATTGGTTGAGCAGATACCCTTCTGATCCCATGATCTCCACTCCATCATATCCAGCCTCTTGCGCCAGACTAGCACACTTAGCAAAATCTTTAATGGTATTCTTTATCCCTCGCTGTGTCAACTTCCAAGGCTTGAATGGGTTGATCGCCGACTTGATCGCAGATGGGGCGACTGTAAAAGGATGATATCCGTATCTACCACTATGCAGTATTTGCATACATATTTTCCCGTCTTCCGCATGCACAGCATCTGTTATGAGCTTATGCTTTTTTGCTTCACTTTTCGAAGAGAGCTTAGCTGCGAATGGTCCGACCCAACCCGCTCTATTGGGTGCTATGCCACCAGTAACCATAAGTCCAACTCCCCCTTTAGCGCGTACAGCAAAATATTTTGCCAACCGTTCAAAACCATTTTTTTCTTCTTCCAGACCCGTATGCATGGACCCCATCAACACCCTGTTTTTGAGTTTCGTAAATCCTAAATCAAGTGGCTCTAAAAGGTGAGGAAAATATTCAGACATGATAATTGTTTTGTGAGCTTAAATCTACAAATAATTTGGGGATATGCCGTATCTCCAGATTACGCTTTGCTCCATCTGGAAATCGCCACCGAGTCATCCACTATATCATCCCTATCCCACAATCCAAGCGCATGGATGATGCCGTTTCTACCTCTTATCTCTACGCGCTCCGCTTGACTCGCTTTGGCGCTTGGGCGCGTCGCGTCTAATCGTAAGGAGCTAATGTCTAAAAAAAAAGAGTAACCATTATGGTAGTTAAGAGATTAAGGGTATGAAGAAAAAGCTACAACAGGACATCATAAAACCTTCTAATTCTTTCATCACCTTAATGTTTAAAAAAAAGTAACCATTAAGGTAGTTAAGAGATTAAGGGTATGAAGAATAGGCTACAATAAAACTACATAATTTCTCTTAATACCTTCATCACCTTAATGTTTTAAAAAAAAGGTCACCATTAAGATAGTTAAGAGATTAAGGGTATGAAGAAAAAGCTACAACAAGACTACTTAAAACCTCCTAATTCTTTCATCACCTTAATGTTTAAAAAAAGTAACCGTTAAGGTAGTTAAGAGATTAAGGGTATGAAGAATAGGCTACAATAAAACTACTTAATTTCTCTTAATACCTTCATCACCTTAATGTTTTTAAAAAAAGGTCACCATTAAGATAGTTAAGAGCTTAAGAATCAACTAAAATAAAGTTGTATAGTTTACGTTGAAAAAAAGTAAAAGCAGTCTGAAATAAAAAAATACTCTTAACTTTAGATTAAACGAAAAACGTTCAACTATGATCCGACCATTTGGCACTCTACTATTAATCCTAATTATTTCTTTAAGCCTTACTGCCCAAGACGAAAAAGCTAATCCCAAGTTTATTTTGGGTGGTGCTGTTTTTGGAAATATAGAATCTACAATTGTAGATTTCGGTGCGTCCCCAGGAGGAGTAAGTAACGCCATAACAGTAAGAAATACTCGAATTGGATTATCACCATATTTTCTATTTGGTTCTCATCCAAAACACAAATTTGGGGTTGGACTGTTTTCTGAATTCTTTAGGACTCATATAGATGCCGATGATCCTGATAATACAAACATAAGATTAGGGACTGTTGAAGAGCAGATAGATATTGGTTTGGATTTGCTTTACAGACACACATTTTTAGAGAAGGATAACCTAGCATTCTTTGCACAAGCAAGTATTGGTAGTGGAAATACCGTCGTTTTTGAAACGCGATCCATAGATGAGAGCACTTTTTATGTTCAATCCGAATTAGAATTTGGAGCCTATTATCAAGTAGCAAATGATTGGAATTTAATAGTTTCTTTACCTATAGTTAGGTATAGGTATCAAAAGTTTAGCTTTGAATCCACCTTTACTAGTAGTAATACTAATGAAGTAACTCTAACAAACAATCTTGCTATAAATACTACATTCTCCAATCTAAATATTGGTATTGAAAAACTATTCTAATCTAATTGTAATGAATACATACTCTCCAAATAAATATATAATAGTCATTTTCATTCTTTTTATCTTTAGTGAATGCAGCTATGCTCAAGATGACAATACAACATTTATTGTTGGCGGGAATCTTTCTTTAGTGCTCAATAAAAGACAAAATAATCGCATAATAGAGACTTTGACTACTTCATTTAGTAATGAACAAATTTCAAATTTTTTCATTGTTTCCATCTCCCCCTATTTGGGAAAAGCGATAAATGAATCTAGTTACGTTGGTATACGGCTACCTCTAAGTCACAGTAGTAGTAGATCGGATTTTGAAGCGAATGGTGTGATTGACTTTCAAAAAACTACAAACTCTAGTGTGGGTATTGGAATATTTTATAGAAAGTTGTTTACAACCCAGAAAAGATTCCACTATTATATTCAACCTAGTATAGGCTATTCATATTCATTTGGTAAAATAGAGCAATTTGCTCCAGTACTTACCGAAACAAAAGGCAATACATATCAATTCAATTTAGACTTAGGTGCGATCTACAATTTAACCAAACATTTCAACTTACTACTTGAATTCACAGGGCTAAACTATTCCTATAACAAATTTAGAAGTGCGGATAATCCAGATGCTAGAATTACCAATAGAATAAATATCCTACCAAATTTAAACAACATACGCCTAGGCATTGAAAGAAAATTTTAATCATTATGAAAAACTACTCTCTCTTATTAATTTTTATCTCGCTTACTTTTGTTACTGCCACAATAGCACAAGAAGCAGATATAGACAATAGAAAAAACTATTTTGTAGGTGGAGCTATCAATTACTCTCTTACTAACACTAATAAAGTTCGCCTTAGAAATTCGCCTTCTATTAGTGATTCAGAATTTTTTACTAGCAGTATACATTTTGGTCGAAGATTTGCAAAAAATTCTGCTATTGGTATTCGAGGCACATATAGTAAATCAACCTCCATTAGTTTCTCTTTTGATTTTGCCGGCAACCTAATAGATGAGAGCACCTTTACTGAAAGCAATTATAAATTTGAGGTTTTCTACCGCCATTACTTCAACATAAAAAATAAGTTTTTTTTCATCTTGGAACCTGGCATTGCTTATTCGAGAACTGAATCAGAACCAGCAACCGTTTTTATACCTGAATTTATAAATAGTCTGATTGTAGGCTTAGCTATTATCCCTAGTTACAGAATTGCTGATCGATGGAATATTTTTGTGAATCTCGGATCTTTAAATTATGAATTCAGAGAAAATCCTATTCCGATAGATGGCCCAGGAACTATTCCATCTAAAACCAACATCTTCTCTTTTGACTTCCGACTAATAGATCTACAACTCGGGGCGGAATGGTTATTCTAGGTTTTTCCATGAGCTGATTACAATAAGCGATGGAATAATTTGGGATGTGAATAAAAGTTAGAATATAGCTTAAAAAACATGAATCTAATACAACCATAAACAATAGAATAACTACTTTAAGTACATAGAGAGGTTTCAATTTTGGTTTTAAAATTGAAAATATACGAATAGGGGCGGAATGGCTTTTTTGGAAACCTAATTGAAACTACTACGAATTTTTAAATTATATTTAATAAAAAACTTCGCAAAGTATATAGGAAAGAAAAAGCTAAATTAGATTATTGCGTAAACACAAATAACAAAATTAAATTCGATCCC
>CALIEI010000188.1 GCA_938022165.1 uncultured Saprospiraceae bacterium
TGTAGTACTTAATAATCCTGAAGCAATCCTTGCAAACTTAGCCATCAGTCAAAACGACCTTACAATCATTGCCATTGGAGGTACTGGAGACTTTACATATAGTATCGATGGTAGCAATTTCCAAGATTCTAATGAGTTTACCGGATTGACTAATGGAGATTATACTGCTTATATATTTGATGAAAACGGATGTGAATACACTGAAGATTTCAGTATTGACTTTACAGCACTAACTGGAATCGCTACCATAGAAGGAGAAAATTTATGCGCATTGGATATGGATGTTTCGATTGTGGTATTGGCTGAGAATGGATTGCCACCATATAGATATGCAATAAATGGAATGGACTTTCAAGAGAACAATATTTTTGAAAACCTTGGATCTGGCTTATATGATATCGTAATTGAAGATGCTAGTGGTGCTATTTTCAACATTAACAATATAACAGTTGATGCACCACCGTTTTTGAGTTTGACAAATCAAGTGGACGACAACTCCGTTACGCTTATTCCGGAGGGAGGTACTTCACCTTATCGATATAGTATAGACGGGAATGATTTTCTAGATGGCAACACCTTTAATAACCTAGAGAATGGAGATTACACTGGATTTGTTCAGGACGCTAATGGCTGTATCACTGAAAGCAATTTCAGTATCAATGTAATTGGACCCTTGTCTATAACGGTTGAAGTGAATGAAATACTTGACTGCACCGGCCTAACAGCTGGTAACATTTTTGTATTTGGAGATGGTGGAACTCCACCCTATTTATTTAGTATTGACAATGGGCCCTTTACTTCTGAAACTGTATTTGAAAATCTACCACCAGCTGAATACAGTATAACTATTCAAGATGCTAATCTAAATGAAGTATCCACTTTGGCACTCTTAACGGCTCCTAACCCGCTTGAATTGGAAATTGATATCACTGATAACAATATTGAAATAATGGTTAGTGGTGGCGCAGCTCCTTACAACTATAGTATAGATGGGGGTCAAGCGTTCTCTACGTCTCCATTTTTCGCTGATCTTGATGTGGGAACCTACGAAGTGGTTGTTGAAGATGGAAATGATTGCTCAATCAGTCAAATGATAGAAATAACCAGTACATCTATTGCAGATATCAATCATGATTTGATCATTGATCTTTCTCCGAATCCAGCTGATCAGTATACAACACTTATTATTGGATCTGACTTAGTCGATGAGGTAAGTATTGAGTTGCTAAATATTTTAGGCCAGTCGGTTAGAAATTATTCTAGTACGGATCAAATTGCTTTTGGTAGATACGAATTGAACTTGAATGGTATCATTCCAGGAACGTATTTAGTTAAGATAGAAATGAATGAACAAGTAGCTGTTAGGAAACTGGTTGTTCAGTAATTTGAATTTTACGTACATAAGTGGCATATAAGAAAATGCATACGTGTTCTTTTACCACTGCAGTCACCGAAGGCATCGCTCACTTGTTCGAGACACTGTAGAAAAAACTGCAGTGTCTCACCTCTTTCGAGTCACACATACTTATATGGTTTCACATACGATAGAGAGACAAAGCTGCTTCGGAAAAACACCTAAGATACCTAAGCTAATCATACTTGTACAAGACACCTAAGAAAAACTTAGGTGTCCCACCTCTGTGAGTTGGATAAACTTGTACATTCTAAAGATGCTCAAGTGCACTTAGGTGTTTTACAGATTTTCTTGATAAGTTAAAGCTTATAGGCGTTCAGTTACCTAGTTTAATTTTTCGCGACTCACGGAACGTGACCAAGCCCGACAAGCGGAGCGCGTGAGAGATGAGGGGCTGCAGTGGGTCCGACTTTTTTCAGTCGGTACTAACGGAAGACCCGACGCCGTCCTTTTGGACTGGCGGCATCCCCAAAAACAATTATCTGCTTGCCATCACCTTATCTAAGAAGGGCTTCATCTCTAGTAATGTGATATCGTCTCGCTTGCGCAATTGACGCAGGAACCAGCCCTTATGGCCTGCGCCATAGATAATCAAAAATCGTTTTCCTTCATATCGATGGTCGATCAGGGCTGACTGTATATTCCAGTAGTGCGCGATGTTGATATTTTCCCAACCTCCTAAGCCGAGCTCAAGATTGAAAAGGCGATTGTAGACTTGTAGGCTTATATCTTGGATGCTATCGTATGCATGGGTATGGATGAAGTATGGATCATTGACCTTGCCAGTCGCTTCGTAAGCAGCATCAGATAATTCGTTTGCCTTCGTATAGGCCGCCCAATCATCAGCTCGCTCAGGATCCTTACTTACGGCATTAAGATGATCACGCCTAGCAAGGGCCATCGGTCTAGTCCAACCAGCCGTCGGAATGATTTCGAAATCCATGCGCTTGGTCAATGGGAAGACGACGTCTACGTACTCTGGAAAACGCATAACTCTTGGTTCAGAGATGGTATCATCTCGCAGAAAACCTTCCATAGCCGCCGCCATACGATCTGGTGGAATCTCCGCTAGTATATAATCTGGATTGATCTCTAGAATTAGTTTTTCCAAGAATTCTACATTGTATAGCGTGTCTGTTTTGTGGCCACTATGTATAGCACCTAAAACGAGTACTTCGTTTTTGTTTTTTGGGACCGCATCATTTTTCTGATTAGATGGAACTTGATCGCAAGACAGGCAACACAAATACAAACTAAAAAAACTGTACTTGAAAATATTGATTAGTTTGGAGTAGGTCATAAATGTTGATTGTGCTATTGAAACTTTATTACCGCTGCAAAATAACCTTTTCTACAAACTGCTGTTCATTGGCATTTACTTTAATAAAGTATGTTCCATTGCTAAGGTCATCAAATTCCATAAAATAGCTATGGCTATTGAAATTCTCATTGAGTAGCATTTGCCCTTGTAGATTGTAAAGCTGGATTTGAAATGGTGGTTCCCAGATCCTTTTCATTTGTATAAATAAATGACCGAAGCTAGGGTTTGGATATATCAATAGCGACTCTATCTCTCCGTCTTCCTCGCTTAACCCATCTATCCACTCTGCTAGTTTTTCTATGTATTCTTCGTCTACTAGATTTCTTGCCAGAGGTGGCATTTTTAACTTTGAGTCCGCGGCATCACGAATCCACAATTCTGAATGCTGATGATCACCTGGCTCTACTATATCATAATCTAGATGTGATGCTTCACTACCTGTTCTTATGTTGATCAAATTTTGCAATGGCAAAGGTGTGGTGAATCGTAAATCCATAGTTACATTCTGTACTCCACCGGGACGATGACAGCTGGCGCAATTCGCATCTAGGTAAGAGCGAACGCGTGTACCGAGCGCTACTGATTCATCTTCTAGACTATAAGACTTCAAATGATTTCCGTCTACCTGTCTTGGATTGCTAAAGAGGTTTTGACTTTGCAAATACTCGATTTGATTCATCTCGATTCCGTCGTAATCAAAATCGCCATTAAGCTGATGCGTCTTTACGCCTAAGACAAAATTAGCATTGCTGGTATGACAAGTCTGACATTGATTGCGGCCTGGATAATCCCATTTTTGCCTAAAGGCAAGATTATTGCCATCCATAATATCAAAATATTCAGTCTCTCCTCTTCCTACTAAAAAGGCCTCCGTATTATTTTCATTCCACCTATAGGACAAGCCGTATCCAATATCTCCTTCACCGAGAATATAAAATCGGGTTTCTAATCTTTTGCTCGGTCCGTCTTCATCAATCGATAATGGTAAATCAAAATGTTTAAGAAAAACGGTGCCTTCTGGAAACTGCCAATCTGTAATGCCACTAAAAACTATTTGTTCATGGCCTTGATCATAGCTACCATCATTCGGAATAGCCATCCATCTTTTCTTGATCGCTCGATCTGACCACAGTTGAGCATTTGGTGCATATGGAATAAATCCATCTATCGGCTCCAAGGTCTGTAGATCTTTGAATGCTCCAATCTCCGATAAACGAGATGGTGGATCGGGTACAAAATCCTTTTGCTTTAACTGTAAGATCTTACTCGGAGCAAGGTGATCTTCTCCTATGACGGTCAAGTATACGTCACCATTTTGTATCACAAAGATTCCTGATATGGCTGGATTCGCAGGCAGAGTAACACCAGGAATATTGACACCACTAATAATAGATTCGAAACTATCCGAACTGAAAGCGTCTGTATCGTTCAGTGCAAACAACTTATCTGTACCAAAATCTGCAAACAGATATTTTCCATTTAAATTTGGAAACACATCGCCTCGATAGATGCCTCCACCAATGACACAGTTTCCAAACTCTCGACCATAATCGAAAAAAGGGGCTTTCTCATTTCCTATCAAATTATCTGGCTTACTGTGTTCGCCCACAGCCATTCCTTCTCGATAGGGCCATTGCAAATTATCTCCCCAGTCTACTTTATTTATCTCTTCTCTCGTCGCTGCTCCTACATCGGCTAACCATATCTGATCTTGTTCTCGATCATAAGACAAAGAATAAGGGCTGCGCACGCCTAGTGCTATGTACTCTTCAAGGTGACTACTGTCGGGATTCAACCAAGGGTTGTCATTAGGAATGTAGTATCCTTGGGTATAGGTATCCCAGTCTTCATATCTAGGCACCTCGGGTGGAGCATTTTCTTGTGGTTGTCTTCTGATCGGATGACTGCGGGTCGGGTCCATGTCTACATCTATACGAAATACACCACTAAACAATCCGCCATCTAGTCTCTGTGTGGATATTGTTTGGAACTCTTCTGCTCCTTCATCTCCAATGGCAAGGTGCAAAAATCCTTCATTGTCAAAAAACAATCCTCCGCCATTGTGCCAAGTCCAACGGTCATATTGCTGAATTAATATTTCTTCTGAATCTGGATCAAATCTTTCTAGATCCGCATCCCACTTGAATTTAGATAGTCGCAAAAATATTTCTCTCTCCCATTGTTGTGGATTATCCTTTGCCGGATAAAAAATATAAAGCTCCTGCTTGTCAGGATATTTCTCATTACCAAACTTAGGATGCAAGGCAATACTAGTCACACCCGACTCTCCAACTCCTAAAGCTCTATCTTTTATATCGAGTACTTTTTCATGTGTTCCATTCTCAAAGGACACCCTCCACACTTCTCCCAACTTAGACAACACAAATACATCATTGGTATTTGGAATTTCTTTAATGCTTAATGGAGACGGGATATATAAATCCGGATATGGGTCTACCAACTCCCAAGAACTCCCCTCACCTGGTGTGGTAGATGGAAATATACCATTCAAATAAGGGCCGATGGCTCCTGGCGGAGGCGGCAACAGTGGGAGAATAGCGAAGTTAACGCTAAATCCTACTACGAATATTAATAGTATATATTTGAATAGCTTTTTGGTCATTCTTTCAAATCATTGAAATGGACTATAAAGTAAATGAAAAATCACCCTTCCGCACTAAATTGTCAGTGTTTTTCTCAGATTGTGTCAATTTCAATGCGCAATGAACAATTTTCAATGGACAATGGGCAATTTTCAATGAGCAATGAGAAATGAAAAATGAGCAATGAGCAATGAGCAATGAGCAATGAGCTAATGGGCTAATGGGCTATTGGACTAATAGGCTAATTGGCTAATAGGCTAATAGGCTAATGGGCTATTCATCACTCATAATTCATAATTTGACCAGATCATTAACCATTAATAATTAAACATTAACAATTAAAACTAATGCGCCTCCAACCAATTCTCCCCCTGACCTACTTCTACTAGCAACGGCACTTTTAGTCCCGGTATGGCTTTGCTCATTTCCTCTTTGATGATAGGTATGATGGTATCTAATTCCTCTTTGTGGGCATCAAATACCAATTCATCATGCACCTGCAAAATCATCTTAGATTTGAATTTACGTTCCATGAAAATTTTGTGGATGTTAACCATCGCCAATTTGATCAAATCTGCAGCGGTGCCTTGGATGGGACTGTTGACTGCGTTTCGTTCAGCAGCAGAACGTATGATGCCGTTGCGCGAATTGATATCCCTCAGATAACGACGACGCCCCTTGAGGGTGGTGACAAAACCATCTTTACGAGCCGTCTCCACGATGTTGGTCATGTACCTACTCAGCCCTTGAAACTCCTTGAAGTATTCTTTGATGATTTCGCTCGCTTCGGTTCGCTTGATGTTTAGTTGACGGGCCAAATTGGTAGCTCCGGCTCCATAGGTGATACTAAAGTTGACGGTCTTTGCACGGTAACGCTGTTCTTTACTTACTTCTGCAAAAGGTACATCAAAAACTTTTGCTGCCGTCGCCGTGTGTATATCTTGCCCTTTGATAAATGCTTCTTGCATCGCCTCATCTTTGCTGATCTCTGCGATCAAGCGAAGTTCTACTTGAGAGTAATCTGCAGCCAGCAAAACAAAATCTTTATCGCGCGGGACAAAGGCTTCTCGAATTTTTGCACCCTCCGGAGTACGGATAGGAATATTCTGTAAGTTTGGATTATTACTTGACAGACGGCCGGTTGCTGCAAGTGCTTGATTGAAAGAACTGTGCAAACGACCTGTTTTTGGATTGACCAATTTAGGCAATGCGTCTACATAAGTGGACTTGAGTTTTGACATGCCACGATACTTCAAAATCTGCGCAATGACATCGTGGTCTTTTGCCAATTCAGAAAGTTTTTCTTCACTCGTAGAGTAAACACCCATCGCCGTTTTTTTCCAACGATAAGGAATCTTGAGTCGATCAAAAAGCACCTCTCCTACTTGCTTCGGAGAAGAAATATTAAATTCTACCCCGGCCTTATCGTAGACCTCTTTTTTGAGATCGGCTACCGTCTTTTCTAGTTCTACACTGTATTCTGCAAGGTAATCTTCATCGAGATTCACCCCGTTATATTCTAGTTGTACAAGTGCTTTGATCATTGGCTCCTCCATGTCATCATAGAGTGCATCTAAGCCTTCCTTTTTAAGCATAGGGAAAAGCTTCTCGTACAATTGGTAGGTAACGTCCGCATCCTCTGCGGCATAGTCTACTACTTTCTCCACTTCGATGTCTCGCATGTTGAGTTGATTCTTACCCTTTTTGCCAATCAAAGCTTCAATGCTGATTGGCTGATAACCCAACAAGGTCTCACTCAGGTAATTCATATTATGACGCAACTCCGGCTCCAATAAGTAATGTGCGATCATCGTATCCAAATACTTCCCCTGCACTTCTATACCATACCACTTTAAGATGATGGCATCGTACTTTATGTTTTGAGCGATCTTCGCAATTTTATCATTTTCAAAAACAGGTCTGAAAAACGCTAACACTTTTTTAGTTTGGTCTTGGTCTTCAGGGCATGGGATGTAGTATGCCTCATGTGCTCTTACGGCAAAAGACATCCCAACCAATTCTGCCTCGTTAGGATCTATGCCTGTGGTTTCTGTATCGAATGCAATTTGTTTTGCAGCACTCAATTTTGCCACCAAATCTTTATACCCTGCTTCATCATTTACTAAGTGATAAGTATGCTCAACGTTGTCTACACTTTTGTCAGCGATCGAGTGTGCCGCCAGTCCTTTACTTTGCGGACGCGCCACCGCAGCCTTAGCAGTAGTCGCTCCTCCAAAGAGTGATCCTTGTACCGCGCCACCTTGGTTTTGTCCTGTAGCAGCAGGCGCTTGAGTGGCAGCGTTATCCGCACCCAATATCTGGTTAGCTAGGGTTCTAAATTCCAGCTCTTTAAATATTTCTCCAAGTACTTCTTTGTTCGGGGGATCTATGATAAACTTTTTCGCATCGAATTGGATAGGCACATTGATATCGATAGTCGCCAAGATTTTTGACAGTCTTCCTTGATCGGCAAAAGTCTCTACCTTTTCCTTTTGCTTTCCTTTGAGCTTATCTGTATTTTCCAAGATTCCTTCAAGAGAGCCATAGAGCTTGAGCAATTTCGAAGCCGTCTTTGGCCCAATACCTGGTATACCCGGAATATTATCTGAGCTATCGCCTTGCAGTCCCAGTACATCTATCACTTGTTCTACACGATCGATATCCCACTTTTCACAGATATCTTTGACGCCCCAGATGTCTACCCCATTTCCTTGTCGCGAAGGCTTGTACATAAATATGTTCTCGCTCACCAGTTGGCCATAGTCTTTATCCGGCGTCACCATATACACTGTGAAGCCTTCCTTTTCTGCTTGCTTTGCGATGGTACCGATCACGTCATCCGCCTCATAGCCTTCCATCTCTATGATCGGTATATTAAATCCCTTGATGATACTTTTGATATAGGGGATTGCAGTAGTTATATCTTCTGGCTGTGCCTCTCGATTGGCTTTATACTCCTCATACATTTCATGTCTAAAAGTCGGTCCCGACAAATCGAATGACACGGCTATATGTGTAGGCTTTTCGTTTCGCATCATATCCCACATCGTCCTCGTGAAGCCTGTCACCGCAGACGTATTCATCCCTTTAGAGTTGATGAGTGGTCGTGTGATGAATGCATAATGCGCACGATATACGAGCGCA
>CALIEI010000189.1 GCA_938022165.1 uncultured Saprospiraceae bacterium
GAGGTAACTTTTGTAGCGATACTCGCTAATGCTGCCTTCTTCTAATGCGTCTTTGACAGCGCAGTTGGGTTCGTTGCGGTGTGTGCAGTTGCCAAATTTGCAATCGTTGCTGAGGATAAAAAACTCGCGGAAATTGTGCGCTACATCCATGGGCTCAAGATTGTTGAAAGAAAGGGACTTGATACCTGGGGTATCGATCAGCTGCCCGCCGAAGGATAAAGGAAACATCTCCGCAAAGGTCGTGGTGTGCTGCCCCTTGCCGGTGTAGTCCGAAATATCTCCGATGCGTGTATCCAAACTATCGATGGCATTCACCAGAGTCGACTTGCCGACACCTGACTGTCCGCACACCAGGGTGGTTTTATCTTTCAGCAAATCTCTGATGGGTTGAATGTCTATCTGCTCTGTAGCCGAAGTGAGCACAGTGGGATAACCGATATTGTCATAGACCGCTTGGATGTATTCGAAGAGTGCGTGGTCGTCTTCGGTAAGTAAGTCAGACTTGTTGACAACAATGGTGACCGGGATGTCGTGGGGTTCGGTCATCAATAAAAAGCGATCAATGAATCCTTGCTTGAGGCTTGGATTGGTGATCGTGACCACCAATATCGCTTGATCGATGTTGGCAGCTAAAAGATGTAGAAAATGTTTTTTGCGTGGCGACTGGCGAACGACATAATTTCGCCGAGGAGAGATCTTGACGATGTTACCCACTTTGGTCTCTTCCTCTTGGATGTCCACTTCTACTTCATCTCCTACTGCAACGGGATTGGTTAGTTTGAGCTTGCCCAATCTAAATTTTCCAATGATCCGACATGGCAAAACTGTACCGTCTTTCAACTTCACATCATACCAAGCTCCTGTAGATTTTATAACGATACCCGATTCCATTGCTCTAAGAGAATAAAAAAAGCCCGAAAGTATCTACTCTCGGGCCATAATATTTTTAGAAATATTATTTGCTTACATTCCAGCGTTCAAATTAATCACGATAGCAACTTCATCGTTGATGATCTTATCCTTTGCTGTATTTATAATACCAGATCCATAGTTGATACCCCAGTTCGTTCTATTGATGGTGAAAGAAGGTGTCACTGCCGTCATTGCTTTGGGTCCCATATTTATATTCGCACCAAAAGTGATAGAGTGTACTTTATCTTTCAACTTAAGATCTCCAGTAATATCATGCGTTACCCCTGCAGTACCTGAAACTGGCTTCACGCTAGTGATAGTGAAAGTACCTGTAGGATATTTTTCTACTTCAAAGAAATCTCCAGCACCTAGATGCCCTTCCAATTTTTCTTTTCCTTGTCCTGCTTTCAAATCTGTTACCTGATTGGATTTCATATCAATGGTAAAGTTACCAGCTTCTATATTACCACCATTTACTTTAATGGTACCTTTTGATACATTAAACTTACCCATATGCTTACCGCCTGGCTTTGAGCCTGTCCATGTAACTGAACTGTTTTTTACATTGTATGTAGTCGCGCCAGTAGTTGCTTTTGCCGCCATTCCTTTTGCCTCTGAAACAACTGTTTTTGCACCTTCAGGAGCCTTACTGCAAGAAGTTATAGCCAAAACAAGGGCGAAAACAGGAATTAGATAAAGTAATTTTTTCATGATTTTGATGCTTTTTTATGATAGTTATATGATTTATTAGTTAATTTTCAACGTCTTAAGGAACAAACGAACAATAACAATGTTCCTAGATCTGTTAATATTTTATTAAAAAAGGAACGGTAAAACGCCTTGTTTCGTTGATAAATTGAAATTTGTACTCATATGAGTGCAAAGGAATGAAGAATATATGTAAATTTATACTGATATATAAATGTATATATTTCTATAATTTGGCACTAAATTCGAAATTCCAATTGGTAAATAATAAATTTAGAATTATGAAAAATTTATTCATCGCCTTATGCTTTGCATTTCCAATGTTAGCTTTTACAGTAGCTGGACAGTCAGCTATTACTTCAGCTATCGGAAGTGGAGACATAGAAACTTTGTCTACGTATTTTGACGATACAGTTGAGATCTGCATTCTTGACTTGGAAGACTTACTAGATAAGGACGAGGCTAAGGATCAAATAGCATCATTTTTTGAAGAGCACCAACCTAAATCTTTCAACCTAGTACACGATGGTACTTCTAAAGGAAAAGATAGTAGGTACTTTATCGGTGATCTTAAAACAAGTGGAGAAATATTTCGAGTATACGTATACTTAATGAGTAGCAGCGATAATTACTTGATACAAGAAATTCGTTTTGAGAAGAAATAGAGAAACGTTGAAAACAATAGTTGGGCGTGTAAATTAATTTTTACGCGCCTTTCTTATTTTAGGGAAGGTGTGATCTTTGCAAATGGATGATGTTCTGCAAACCTTTTTACTAAGTCGGTTTTTGGTCTTTCTCTAGAACGCCAATACTGAACAAAGCAAAATCATACTTCGCCGGATCCTTTGCGTCAAATCGTTTTAGCGTATCGGTGAGTTCTACAACGGTGAGGAAATCGTTTTGCTTTCTTTCGATAAGCTCAAATCTTCGAGCTACTCTTTCCACATGCACGTCTAAGGGCATGAGGAGCTGATCGGGTCTGATGCGATCCCATATTCCAAAATCTACACCGCATTGATCTTTTCTCACCATCCATCTTAAAAACATATTGAGTCGTTTGCATCTAGACTTTCGTGCGGGAGTAGCTACATGCTTTCGGGTGCGATGTGGCGCGTGTTCGCTATCAAAAAACAATTCATGAAATCCTGCTAGCCCTGCGCTGACATTTTCATCTTCTGGTTTTATGAACCGTGCAAAGGCATCCTCTAAGGACTCATGCGCTCGATAGTATCGCTGCAAAAAATCCAAAAAATATAAGGAGTCGGTGTAGTTGAATGTGCGATGTTTGAAACTGGCAAATCGAGCCCTATCCTCTTCCGTATGATTCAAAATAAAGTGATGAGGACGTCCATCCATCAATTCTATTAGTTCCAGAGACTTATTGATAATAGTCACTCGCTGCCCCCAAGCCAGCATGGCAGACCAAAAGCCCATGATCTCTATATCCTGCGGATGTGTAAACAAATGGGGGATCTTGATGGGATCGTTAGGGATAAAATCTGGTTGATTATATTTCTCTACTAGGCTATCAAAGTACTTTTTTAAGTCTGCTCCTTTCAAGGAATTGATTTTATGGCTATTTAAAATGTAAAGCGCTGGTCAAATATAGGAATGCAAAATGACTACTTACTGGCAATTCAATGGATAAAAGGATCAAAAGCGTAGAATGTGTATGTATAAACGCTATTCTTTACTATATTTGATCATAATTGAGACTTTCTTACATATGACCGCAACTTTAACATATACCGCAGTGCTAGCTCTTATTTATATCGCTAAAAAGCTAGATCCAGCCTCTTAGTCTTTCTTCCATTTTTTAATCTTATTTACCTTTTTGCGCTTATATTTGTAGCATGCTTATCAAGTATATCCTACTAGCAGTTGTAATCTATGGTATATATAGGTTCACTACGGCGCCCAAAATTGGGCCAAACACCAATGTACATGATGATGTAGAAGATGAATACACCGACTATGAAGAAGTGGAATAACATTGGAGACTGGGTACTCGAAAAAAATAATCAATTTATAGCTTTTAATAAACCAGCCGGTCTTCCTGTACAGGAGGATAAGACAGGTGATACAAGTTTACTTCGCCTTGCTGAAATCTATACCAAGAAGAAGATCTTTCTCTGTAATCGTATTGACCGACCCGCTAGTGGCATTGTACTGTTTGCCAAAACTAAAGCTGGCTTAGAATCGATAAATAAGCAATTTCAGTTTCGTACTATTGACAAGACTTATCTCTGTATAGTAGAGAAAAAACCGGCCAAAGAGCAGGACAGTCTTAATCATTGGATAGAGAAAAATGGCAAAATAAATAAGTCTTTTATCGTTCCAGAAAAAACGGATAAATCTGCTGAGGCACGACTAGACTATAAATTGATCGGTAGTAGTGATAGGTATTTTTTAATGGAGATACAATTGCATACGGGCAAGCATCATCAGATACGATGTCAGATGGCGCACATAGGCAGCATTATAAAAGGTGATGTAAAATATGGTGCTCGTAGAAGCAACAAGGACAAATCCATTCACCTGCATGCATGGAAAACGACAGTGACCCATCCAATTTCTAAAAAGAAAATTCTACTGGAAGCTCCACTACCACAAGGTGATTCTCTATGGGATTATTTCGCTAAAGAATTTCTACAGAACTAAGTCTTACCTGCTTTAATCATTTCGATAAGCTCTTCAGTAGAAGAGAAATCCTCACCACTTTCTTTTGCTAGAGCAATTGCTTTATTTGCCGTTTTGATAGCTTTACCACCTTTACCCATTTTTGAGTAAATCGCAGCAAGGGTATCCATGTTAAAATATCCCTTCTCAAGTTTAAGTGATTTTTTACTCAACTTAGCAGCCCCTTTTAGTAGTTGCTTATCTTCAATTACCTCGTAGAAAGTCCAAGCAATGTCATTTAGTTCGTATGGATCTTCCGATGGATAATTCTTATAATGATCAAGCGCAGAAGTTGCAAACCCTTCTCTATCTCCTTTCTGTCTATAGTGCGTCATACGATATGCAGAGGTCATTTTATCTGCTCTACCTGGGTAAGCCTTGTGGAAAAGTTCACCTATTTGATCCATACTTAAATCTGCACCTTGATTTTGGATTTTTGCAAAAACGAGTTGTTGAATTTTATCCTCAACTTCTTTTTCACTGTACTGCTTTATGAAAATACTTTTATTCTTTGCTAAGTATTCAAACATTTTAGAATCCGCACTTTCAGTTAGATTATAAATAAGCGACACGTTGTCTGGTGTACTCCAATCAGATTGGGTTGCGAGATACTCTTCAGCTATCGGCATATGAGTTCCATCCATCGCACTTGCCTTTGCTCTCAAATATGACTTTAAAAACTCAGGCGACCTTTCACCTGCTTCGTACTTTGCATCCATAGCTACCAAGCTTCTACTTGGATCTACAGCCACCTTACCTTCTTCTATTAAAGAATTTACATCTTGGTAACCTGCCACTCTATGTACTAGACTCCCATATGCATCTACAAAAAGTAATGTAGGATAAACGAATACATTATAGCTAGAGCCCAAGGTTTTTCCCTGAGGCTTCTCCATATCCATTTTAACATTGATAAATTTATCGTTGAAAAAGTTACCTACTTTTTTAGAAGTGAAAACTTGTTTTGTCATTTTTTTACATGGACCACACCAAGTGGTATATGCATCGACAAAAACGATTTTATTTTCTTCCTTAGCTTGTGTAAGTGCAGCCTCCCAATTGGCATCAGTGAAATTTATGCCCTGGCCAAAAAGAACGTTACAGCCTATCCAAGAAAAGGCAATTACTGTTATAAAAAATCTCATGTTTTTCCGTATTAATTTGAGCTTACTATTTATTGATACCTAGCTTCTTAATTTTCGAAGTAGTCTTTCAATTTTTGCTTTCTCACTTTGGTCTGTAACAAATTCGTATGCTGACTCAACAGACTTAACTGCTAAATCTTTTTTACCGTTTTTTTCTAGAATAGATGCATAGGTTAAAATGTATTCTACTTCCTTGCTGTTATCCACCGCTTTTTTAGCGAACTTTTCAGCGTCTTTCATTGCATCCACATCATAATTGAAGCTTTGATATAATGACAATGCCAATTCATTTAAGGCCTTAGCATCGTCTCCTATTTGTTTTTTTACATAGTCCTTGCAGCACTTTCTATACTGTTCAGAATTTCCTTGCGCCTTATGGAAAGTCAAGTCTGATTCCAAGGCAAAACCCTGATACTTTTTAGGAAGATTTGTTTTAAGCTTCGTCTTTGCTTCGTCAAGTAATGACTCAGCTTCAAACTCTACTGCTTTTTTCACGGTCGCTTCACAGGCCTTCATAATCTTAGCATCAACTTGCTCTTTCGAATTCAAAGCGATTATAGCACTTTTATGATCCATTAGTAAATCAAATATTCTAGAATCCGCTTCCGTGGTTGCTTCAAGGATAAAGTTCAAATTAAAGTCCGTTGTCAAATCCTTCTGAGATCTTAGGTACTCATTGGCTACTTTGCTACTTGATTTATTAGACTTATTTAATGCCGCTACATAATCATATATCAACTGCGGGTCACGATCCCCTTCTTCGTATGCTTTTGCAAAGTCACGACTAAAGTCAACTTTGCTAATAACATGTTTTCCAATCTTCAAAAAATTGACAGCGTCTTGAGCGCCCTTTTGCTTATGCACTACCTCCGCATCTGGACCAATAAAATACAATGTTGGAAAAGCTTGCACTGGATATTTCGTCTTAAACTTTCTTCCTTCTGCTTTTTCCATATCAATCTTCATATTGATAAAGTTCTCATTAAAAAATTCTCCAACTGCTGGATCAGGAAATGTGCTTCTGGACATTCTCTTACAAGGACCACACCAGGTAGTATAGGCGTCTACAAATATTACCTTACCCTCGGTCTTTGCTAACTCGATAGCTTCGTCAAAAGAGCCATGGAAAAAATCAATGCCTTGAGCAATACTTTGACCAATAAAAATGAAACTGAAAAATAAAAAAGAAAAAATGCGCATAGCTAATATTTAATCTGCTGGTTCTGTATAGCTTAAACTATACCTCACAAGATAATTATATTACAAATTCTGTGCTCAATTCATTTATAATAATGGCAAAATTAAGACAAGTTTAACAGGCCTAATCTACCCGAGGACAAACTGTGGCCTGCAATCTGTGACATTTAACTCCTAGATAGCTTTACATTTTTCTTTTAGCCATTTCTTTTCTGCGCTATTTAACGCTGGTGCCAAGGTTTTATACACCTTCTTATGATACTGATTTAACCATTTAACCTCCGCCTTGGTAAGCTGCTCAAAGGCAATCATTTGCGTATCAATAGGGAAAAGTGTCAAGGTCTCGAAACCATAAAAAGTGCCATACTCATTCTTCTCAACTTCTACAGTAAGTATTAGATTTTCAATGCGAATTCCATACGCACCTGCTTTGTAAAACCCGGGCTCATTTGAGGTGAACATACCCGGTGCAAAAGGCAAGGCAGCTTTGCCTCCGTTGGCGGGACTAATGCTTTGTGGCCCTTCATGAACATTCAGAAAATGACCCACCCCATGTCCTGTACCATGGCCATAGTTCTTATGATTTTCCCATAAAGCCTTTCGTGCCAATAAATCAAACTGATTCCCTCGAGTTCCTTTTGGAAATATGCAAGTTGCTACTGCTATATGCCCTTTGAGCACTGCCGTATAATCCTGCTTTAGGCCTTTGCTTGGCTTACTGAAGGTGGTGGTTCTAGTGATATCAGTAGTCCCACAATGGTATTGCCCGCCAGAATCTAGCAATAAGACACCACTAGGCTTGATCTTCGCACAACTTGGTCGCTTAGCCCCATAATGCACAATAGCACCATTTCCCTTATACCCTACTATTGCGCCAAAACTCTCTCCATGATACTCCCCTTGATCTTTTCTAAAGCTGGCCAGCTTTTCGGCTACATCAACCTCATCTACTTTTTCCTTGCCTACAGTGGCTTCCAACCACATATATAATTTAGTAAGCGCCACCCCATCTTTTAGCATTGCTTTCTTAATACCCGCTACTTCCGTTTTGTTTTTAATCGCTTTCAAATACGTAGAAGGCGTAGGTCCATGAACTGAATTTGACTTCTTAATCGCTTTTGCGAGAGATACAGAGGTACTCGCAGGATCGAACAAAATCTTAGATTTAACAGATACTGATTTTAAGAAAGAAGCCACTTCAGAATAATCCTTCACCAACACCTTATCGCTCAGCAATCGCTTGTAAGTAGATTTTGAAATCTTGCTGGGATCGACAAATAAGTAGGACTTTTTGACACCGACTAATAGAAAAGCTACAAATACTGGATTACTTTCTACGTCACTACCCCTTAAATTTAGTGTCCAAGCGACATCATCAAGGGTTGAAATGAGACAATAGTCAGATTTTTTAGCTAAAATTGTGTCACATATTTGATTCAATTTGCTCCTCCTACTCTGTCCAGCATATTTTAGCTTCAATTCGAAGATGGAATTTTTAGGTAGGCTAGGTCTATCCTTCCAAGCAGAATATAAAATTTTAACATTTGTTTTTATGCCTATATTCTTAGGCTTAAATGAACGCTCCATTGAGCGCATTTGATTGACCGAGAATAAGTTGCCGTCTACCCCAATTGTAGCCCCTGAATTAAGGTTCTCAATGAGCCATGAAAGATGTTCAGGAGTATGCGGTACTTTCAGTTTATGAAAGGTAAATAATCCCCCTTTCAACTCGTTTTCTGCCTGTATAAAATATCTACTATCTGTCCACAGTCCTGCATGCTTCTGTGTAATGACTGCTGTACCCGCAGAACCGGTGAACTTACTTATCCAAGTCCTTGTTTTCCAATGACTTGCGACATATTCACTCTGGTGTGGATCGCTTGAAGGGACGATAATAGCGTCGATGCCATTTTTTTTCATTTTGGATCTAATTTCCGAGAGGATTACCTTGTTTTCTTGCATTTATATGGCTTTTAAAATTTATTCTAAATTTATATCTGATTCCTGTGTAACTATTGCGGACAAGATGTTGTATAATTTAATATCTTACAATTCTTATATCTAGATAAAAATCACTTCTAGTTATAGATCCTGACAAAAACACATTTACCATTTCTTATTTATATCTACTGATCAATTTGTACAAACTGAACTAGTTTGGCATATTTTTTGTTAAAAAAATGCGAATTCGTGGCATTTGTCTCAAATAAGTGTTAGTTTGGACAACACAGACGATTCATCGAAACCTACTAGCAATTTTTTATCCTGTCACAATTAGTGATGTATTGTGCAGACGTTAGAAGCGTCAAATAAGGATTATTGTTCATGTAAGCACTTACAAAATTGTAAGTAACAAGTTATAAAAGAAATATTCAAATGCTGAATCAGAAGCTTAGTCACAAAATGCTCCAAAGGTTGTCTCCTCAACAGATACAACTGATGAAGTTACTACAAATACCTACCGCTACTTTAGACCAAAGAATTAGCGAGGAGCTAGAAGCTAACCCTGCCTTAGATGAAGGTGAAGAAAATGAAGAAGCAACGGAAGATTTTGAATCCTATGCAAGTGCGGATTCCGACACTGACACAGGAGAAGAAAAAGATGAGCTCGCTTCAAAGGATGAAGAATACGAGTTGGACGACTACATAAATGAATACTTAGAAGAAGATCCCTCAAGTTATAAACTACAAGCCAACAACTACTCTCAAGATGAAGAAGAGAAGACCATCACAGTGGCAGTAGAAGATACTTTTCACGAATACCTTGAAGCTCAAGTAGGGCTCATGGATTTTGCAGATGATAAAGAAGAGAAGATAGCACACCAGATCGTTGGCAGTATAGACGACGACGGATATCTAAGGAGAGACCCGGTTGCTATTATCGATGACTTGATGTTCGCGCACAACGTGATTGCCACACCAGATGAAGTAGTAGCTATGTTGACTAGAATCCAGACTTTTGACCCTCCAGGTGTAGGAGCAAGAGACTTGAGAGAATGTCTACTTATTCAGATACAACATAAGATAAAAGCCTACACTAAAAAAGGCGACCATCCACCGCAAGCATTTTATGACGCCTTGGAGATCTTAGAGCACTACTTCAATGAATTTTCAAAGAAGCACTATCAAAAGCTACAACGTCATATCGGCACTAATGAAGCTGAACTTCGTGAAGCTTACGAAGAAATATTAAAACTCAACCCAAAACCAGCTAGTGGGCATGTAGGGCAAAATAAAAAAGGTATACACTATATCGTACCTGACTTCATCATCGAAAACAGAGATGGCGAGTTAGACCTTACCCTTAACAGTAGAAATGCACCTGATCTAAGAATCAATGATCAGTACACAGATATGCTTAAGTCTTACAAGGCAAACTCAAAAGCAAAAAAAGGATCTAAGACAGAGAAAGAAGCTGTTATGTTCATCAAGCAGAAAATTGATTCTGCCAAATGGTTTATTGATGCTATCAAGCAAAGACAGCAGACCATGTACAAATCCATGTATGCTATCATGCAGTACCAATATGATTTTTTCTTATCAGGTGATCAGAAAAAACTAAGGCCAATGATCTTAAAAGATATTGCGGACATTACCGGTCTAGACATATCCACTGTGTCTCGTGTCGCTAATTCTAAGTTTGTACAAACTGAATTTGGAACTAAGCGTCTTAAAGATTTCTTTTCGGAATCATTACAAACAAGTACAGGAGAAGAAGTTTCTACCTTAGAAGTAAAGAAAATTCTTACAGAAATAATCAGTCAAGAAAATAAGCGTAAGCCACTTTCTGACGAAAAGTTGAAAAACTTACTTCAAGATAAAAGCTACAATATCGCAAGACGAACGGTAGCTAAATATCGCGAGCAATTAAATATCCCAGTTGCCCGATTAAGAAAGGTGTTGTAAATTAGATTTAAAACTAAAAAAGCCCGAAGCAATCGCTTTGGGCTTTTTTAGTTTTTAACCTTATATGTCACTGGCTACTTTATCTAGAGCATCGAGCAGCTTATCACAAGCTATATCTATCTCTTCCATACTTATAGTTAGTGGCGGTGCTATTCTAACACAAGCATCATTAAAGAGAAACCAGTCCACTATCAGACCAGCCTGCATACAATGTCCAATCACTTTTTCAACGATTTCAAAACTATCCAATTGGACTGCCATCAATAAACCTGAAGAACGTACTTCTCTGATCAAAGAATGCTTCATGCGGCTTTTGATATACGCCTCTTTCTTCTCCACCTCAGCAATAAACGGCTCTGCCAATAAAGTCTTCAAGGTAGCTAAAGCAGCAGCACAACTCACCGGGTGTCCGCCAAAAGTAGTAATGTGGCCCAAGATAGGATTGTCCGTAAAGCTGCTCATATTCTCTTTAGAAGAAACAAAAGCACCGATAGGCATACCACCACCCATACCTTTGGCTAGCAATAAAATATCAGGCACCATATCATATTTCTTGAATGCAAATAAAGCTCCCGTTCGTCCATATCCCGTTTGTATTTCATCCAGAATGAGCAAGGCACCCACTGCCGTACATCTGGCTCTCAGTTTTTTGAGATAGTCATCAAAAGGAGGACGCACCCCCCACTCTGCCTGCACGGGTTCCACAATTACAGCAGCCGTTTTTTCTGTAATGTGCCGCAAACAATATTCGCAGTTATATTCTATATGATTTATATTCGGCAACAAAGGTCGGAATGGAGCCGTGAATCTATCTTCACTCATCAGACTCAATGCACCCTGCGAAGAACCATGATACGCTTTGCGACATGAAATTATTTCTCGTCTACCAGTTACCCGTTTTGCCAACTTCATTGCCCCCTCAGTTGCTTCCGTTCCACTATTTACCAAGTACACCGAATCCAAAGTAGCAGGCAATTGACTGGTCAACAAAGTAGCCAACTCCACCTGCGGAGAAAGCACATACTCCCCATATACCATAGTATGCATAAAAGAAGCAGCTTGTTCCTGGACGGCTTTCACTACAGCAGGATGTTTATGCCCCAAACTACTCACAGATATACCTGCTATAAAATCTAGATATCGTTTACCATCTGGATCGATGAGATACACTCCTTCCGCATCCGTTATTTCTAACATCAAAGGAAAAGCGCTTGTAGGTGCCAAGTGCTGCAAAAATTGAGAACGCAAACCAGTCATAAATATTGATATTAAAAGATTGCTCGAAGATAGTGTTTTGAATTATTTATCGGCAGAATACTTTGGGGCCATACCGATCCTTCGATATCGTCGCTATCCAGATTTTGATATTTATCAAAATCTAGATAGCGCCTCACTCAGGACGGCACCGCGTCATCCGCTATATCCAATGGCTTTGCTTCTTTAGACAGGGCGTGCCCTGTCTCTACTGCCAGTGCACCAGACTGCCCACTTCCGCCCACTATTGGATGCCGCTACTACCGCTTGTCCTGCTCCCTTCGCTCGACGCGCTTTGGCACCTTCAGTGCGTCGCGCTTTTTTGAAATCTTAATAAAACTATAATCAACGCTTAATTGGGAATAGCTGACCAATTCTATTTTAGTTAAATTCTTAACAATGGACTACGCTTGCGTTAAACTTTATTCAAAAGGGACACATTTCTTGTCATAGCCCTTACTTCTAGTTAAATTTGATATGGGCACAATACTTGCCCTTGATACCGTTACCCAAATTAAATTGCCTATTCACAATGGCACAATAATTTAGACACAAAAAAAACTAGTAATATTACTGTAAGCCTTTTAAATCTAAACCAGATGAAAAATTTATTGAAGACCTTAATACTTGTTCTGATCAGCGTCTCCGCTTTTGCACAGGACCAAGAACAAAAAGTGACTGTTGGATTCCATGCAGGCTTTAGCATAGTTGGATCACTCGTGAAAAATATTGCAGACTCAAACAACGGAAATAGTGAAGAAAATGTAGACGCTAATGCAACTCCTGCTCTTCAGCTCACTGCAGACTATAGTATATCCAAACTATTTTCATTGGGAGTAGCAGTTAGTCATCAAATTGTTTCTATCAATACCAGAGATTTTATTTTCAATGATCCCAATAATGGTATGGAAAGAATCGCTACTTTTCAAACTATATTTAGAAGATCTCAGATCGCTCTAAGACCCTTATTTCATTATGGCAACACAGAGAATTTAGATTTATATTCTGGACTTAGAATCGGATGGCTCACAAGAGGTTTTAGTGAATTTGAGGGAGAAGATGCGGAAGGGCTTTCCGAAGAAATTTTTAATACGGATTCAGTCATCAATCCTTTGGTAGGCGGTCGTTTTTCATTCTCTATCACTGCATTTGGAATGCGATATTTTTTCAATGAAAATATTGGAGCTGGATTTGAAATCAATCTAGGTGCTCCATATATAGCAAATGTAGGCTTATCGGCTAGGTTCTAAACCAACCATTTTAATAAAGTATACCACTATTGTTTAGTATCAAAACATACAAAACAGATGAAAACTTTATTAAAAACCTTATTTCTTATATTGATTAGTATATCTGCTTTCGCACAGAGCGATGAGCACAAAGTTATCGTTGGATTCCATACGGGCTATAGTCCAGTGAGCTTACTCGAAAATATTATTACAGGTATTAATGTTGAAAATAGTAGAGATAATATTGATGCTAGTTTAACTCCTGCTCTACAACTCACTGCGGACTTTAGTTTAAATAGGTTCGTATCATTGGGCTTAGCAGTTAGTCATCAAACTGTTTCAATAGATGCTACAGATTTCAATTTCATTGACATCGATACTGGACTTGATAGAATAGCTACATTTCAAACTACATTTAGAAGATCTCAAGTCGCCATAAGATCATTATATCATTATGTTAATTCGGAGAAAATAGATTTGTATTCTGGGCTGAGGCTCGGATGGGTAACAAGAAGCTTTAATGATTTTGAAGGAGAAGATATTGAAGGAATTACCGAAGAAATTTTTAATCCGGATACTAGACCCTCTCCTTTTATAGGAGGCGCTTTTTCATTCTCTATTACTGCATTTGGTATGAGATATTTTTTCGCCGACAATATTGGAGCTGGATTTGAGATCAACCTAGTTAATCCATATATAGCAAACGTAGGTATATCGGCTAGGTTCTAAACCAAATAAAAAAAGCATACCGTTATAGGTCAATCGAATTGAATCGATTGCCCTATAATTTTTTATGGCCGCTTCAATAAATAAAAAACAAAATCAATACAAAGATCACTTTGTAAAACCTATTTTTGCGGCAAATACGATCGATGAATTTTTCGCAAAAAAAGATATTCAATTATTGTGCAGAGCATACCACTCCAGTATCTGATGTACTCAAAAAATTGGAACGTGATACCCACCTCAAAACCCTTGCTCCACAAATGGCATCAGGTGCCTTTCAAGGAAAGCTATTAGAAATGCTCGTCCGCATGTCCAAACCGAAGACTGTACTGGAGATTGGAACCTTCACCGGATACTCTAGCATATGTATTGGCTACGCCTTACCTCAAGAAGCCATGCTGCACACTATCGAAGCCAATCGTGAATTACAGACTATCATACAGGAGCATATCGAATTGGCCAATCTGCAAAATAAAATCAATACTTATGTTGGAAACGCACTAGAAATCATACCAACAATAGAAGAAAAATTCGATATGGTATTTATCGACGCTGGTAAAAGAGACTACGCCGAATACTTTGATCTCATCATCGACAAAGTAAATCCCAATGGAATCATACTTGCTGACAATGTACTATGGAGTGGTAAAGTGGTTGATAAAAACAAAGACAATGACACTCGAATTATAGATGAGTTTAACAAAAAAATTCATGCAGATAGCAGAGTAGATAATATCACGCTTCCTATCAGAGATGGCTTGACGATTGCCATTAAGAAATAAAATTTACAAACTCTATGATCACTAGATGATTGATAAACTTACTTTTTCTTTTTAGACTTTGATTTTTTCTTTTTCTTCTTGGGCTTCTTTTTAGTATTGGCCCCTTGACCTCTTTCAATAAGTCTATTCGAAATCTGAATAAAATCCATCTCTGTAATAATTCCAACTAGTTCTTTTTCTTTGACTACAGGGAGGCATCCAATTTTATTTTTCTTCATCAAGTCCATGGCGTCAATAATAGAGGCGTCTGGAGTTGTCACAATTGGGTTTTTGATCATGATATCCTCTACCAAAACAGTTTCTTTTCCGTTTTGCTTTTTGATACTATTGAAGTAGTTTAAGATTTGCTGTGAGGTGGCTAATCCAACTAGCTCTCCCTTTTTATTTTCAACAGGTGCATAGTGTATTCCTTTCCAATTCATCATATCAGATACCAACTCCACTATATCGTCTTTGCGGGTAGTGAAAAGATCCGTGTACATAAATTCCTCCACTAACATATGAGAAGGATCATAGGTCAATAGATCAGACAAGTCAGGCAACTTCCATTTATGTCCAGGTATCTCTTGCACTTGATTTTTGATAATCGAGGCCGTAAGACAAGACAATGCCTCATCTCTAGAAGTCTCTCCTATAAGCTTGGTATAAGCACGAAGTTGCCAACGAGCACCATTGTTATGTGCTTTCGCCCTTTCTTCTATCACCCCTAGATACCTATCGATATCGTCACTACTCACCCCTCTACTCTTTAAACCTTTTCTAGCTATTGGGAGTAGGTGATTCAAGACGAGGTCTACAGCAGATATCTTTTCATCCTTAAACCAAGTAAACTTCGTATCGATGCCAAATTTTGCGGCTTTGCCAAAATTGTCGCGAACGTCTTCCCAACTTATATGATTTCTGACATCCTTCACCTTATCACTCAAGCCAATCATACATCCTAACCAAAATGCTGCATTAGACACTTCGTCTAGTACAGTAGGTCCAGATGGAAGCACACGATTCTCTATGCGTAGGTGTGGTTTGCCGTTTGGACTGATGCCATAACAGGGTCTATTCCATCTATACACTGTAGAGTTATGTACTTGTAATGCACGAAGCTTAGGTATCTCATTATTCTTGATCATTTCTTGAGAGTCTTCCTCTATATCACCTGCGATCAATACCCTGAATCTGGAAATGTCTTCTTGATAAATTTCAAGTATCGATTCCTTCAACCATCCATTACCGAAGTTTACTCTGGGGCTACGTTCACGCATATGATTGGATGTAGCACGTGTATCTAGGGCCTGTTGAAAAAGTGCTATCCTTGTTTCGTGCCATAGTCGCTTACCAAACACAATAGGAGAATTAGCGGCGATAGCCATTACTGGGCCAGCTAAAGCCTGTGCAATATTATACATGTGAACAAAATCATTTGGAGCCACCTGCAGATGAACTTGAAAGCTCGTATTACATGCTTCGAGCAATGGGGAGTCATGCTTAATCAACAACTCATCTATACCCATCAATCTTAACTCATAAGAATTGCCACTACTCAATTGTTTATTGATCGCGTTCATCAAAGCGAAGTACCTTTTTTTGGGTGTGAGGTTTTCTAGATCAAGATGAAATAATCTTAATGTAGGGAGTATACCCGTAAGCACGATATTGGTGTCCAATTTCTTGAGCTTTGCCCGAATAATTTCAAGCTTCTCTATACTTTCTGCCTCTAGATCTGACAGACAAGTTTCTGTAAGTTCGCGTGGAGTGAGATTGGTCTCTAAATTGAACCTTGCCAATTCTGTTTCGACCCATTCATAGTTTTTAAGTCTTTTGAGGGCCTTCATGGCTATTGGAGCAGGCTTGAAAGACTTGTTATCTACTAAGCACATTTCTTGTTCAGCGCCCATTCTAGTGATGTCATCCTCAAACCAATCATTATCAATCATATACTTTAATGATCGCACATCGCTAAGTAGTTGTTTTACAAAACGATGCATTTGTGCCTTGTCCGATAAGAGAGATACTCGCTGTTCACCCATTTGATTTCTATTTGAGCTATTTGGTAATTTTGATCAGATTTAATCGGTAGGACGTTAAATATAAGCAATCTTACACCAGTATGGTATTTATTTACGTTATGATTTTAGGATTGTTCAGCCTATTAATATGGAATAATATCTAGTGAATTAATTATAATATCTTTACACATGAATGGCTCGGCAATTTCTGTAAAATTATAAATCAAAGACAAGTAAGTGCTTGATTACCTGCAATGTATAAGACTAGATACTAGCTTAGCATATTGGTTATCAGCGATTTAAAATTTATTACCGAACCATTTTACCTTATCCAAAGTATTTATATGAAATATATCAGTTTCTGCCTCATAGCGATCATGTTGCTCATGTCTTGCAACAATAATGAGGACGAGATATTTGAAATGACTTATGATATAGTAATTCCTTTTGAAGCTGGGCTAAGTCAGTTCGAGGCACACTTTATTGATAATTTTGGTATCAATTCTCGGATAGATGAATTCCTGGCGGCCAACAATCGAACAAGAGAGGACTTGACAACTATACTCCCAAAGTCAGCAGAGCTTTCTAATATAAATACAGATGTTAGTTTGGACTTCATAGACAATATCGTGCTTACCATTTTTGATGGATCAGAATTGGCACCTGACATAAAGGAGAATGAAAAGGAAATATTCTTTAGGGTCAATGTCCCTCAAGATAGATCACTTTTTATAGACTTGTTACCATCTTTACCAGACGTAAAAGATCATCTCTTTGAAGATAGATTCAACTTTACAGTGAGGGTAGAACTAAGGGCACCGCCCCCGAACACTGTTGAAGCAAGACTGAGGCTCAGATTCTCTGCACAATAAACTTTGAGTCCACCCCAAAAACTTGATAAAACAAAAAAAGCTGAACCGTGAGGGTTCAGCTTTTCTTGTCTTTGTGGAGTCTCTATTCTTATACTGTTGGAAAGTTTCCTACTAGTATAGCATATAAAGTAGCTTTTGCTAAGTTTGAAGCTTCTTCGATCTGAAAGCCCTTGTCTAGATAATAGTCTTCTAGCAGTACTTCTACTTTTGTAAATACAAGCATATACGCTTGAGAAGTCTGTGAGCTTAGTTTTCCTTCTGCTTTCCACGTATTCATCTGATCGTTGGACGCTACCAGCCAATCCCTTACGCGCTGTGCATCTTCTGCTCCAAGCGCTTTAGGTTTTGTATACAGGCTAATTTGTGCCTTAAGCTGTGCATCGCTAAACTTTGTTTTATTACCTGTAATATCTTCTGAAATCTTGAGTAATAATTCTACATCAGACCAATCTGTAAAGTACCCTGAATTGATGTGCGCTACTGATTCAACCTGAGCACTAAACTCTTTGAGACTTGGCGTCAACTGCACGGTGGCATAATAGGCATTAGCCGTTTTGGCATCATATAATCCATTAGGCTCGCTAGTAAAGTTGCCATAGACTGATAATATAGATTGAAGATTCTTTACAGAAAGTCTAGCAAAGTCTTCATTGATTGCTGGTGCTATAGATTTTGCTAAAGCTACTCTGCCTACGATAGGTGGTGTTTCATCTTTTACATTATTTGGTGCTGAGATCATTGGAACTGGAGCAGCTCCTTTGGCGGTAAATTCGCTTACCTTTCCTGCACCTCTATTATGAAGTAGTCTCTGAAAACTAATATCTGCTTCATTAAGTTCATGTAGATAAATACTGTTTATTTTTATTACTTCGGCTTGTACAAAACCTATCTGATATAGCTGGTCATGAAGTGGTAATGCAGATTCATAATCCGGAAAAATTCCAGTAGTGATTCTGTACTTACCATTTTCAAAAGTGGTGTACACCTTTTTATTTAATTGGTAACGGTCCCAATCTATTTGATCATTGGTAGCGAAATTACCTAACTGAACTACAAAAACATCTATTCCCTTCGCCTTCGCTAATGGTTCAACATAAGCATCCGGAAAATTCTGTGTCTTTAAATTTTGAGTTACTGCTTCAGCTTTTTGCAAATCAGAAAAAGAGCCTAATATCAATTTTTTCTTTGACTCTGAAGATTGATCAAAATATACATTAGCAATATCTGAAAGAGACGCAAATGATTCAATATTCGCATCACTCTGACCTAACTGAATAATATAGTTAGTTGAGGATTGTGCAGACGTTGTTAGACTTAAAAGCACTGCAGCAAAAACAAGGATAATTGGAGTAAATTTCATTTTTATGAATTTTGCTTGGATTAACATGAATGTCACATTACATATATTCTTAATATATAACAGGTTTACTATGAGCTTTGTTTCACTCCAATTTGTTAATAATTCACTAAGAAACGGTAGTGAACATAGAGCGAATGGTTTTGCGCTCTGGGTAGAAGCGATATAGCGAGTGCTAGGCACCTCATGATGGTGTGTATAGCAGTGGATGAGTGCTTAACGAATACGCTGATATGCACTACCAGAATAGGTGCATAGGGCTCGCTATACAAGCGAATGACCAGATATAAGCGCCCAAAAAAACACTCAAATTAATAATACTAGATCTTAAATAATCATCTTGATTTGAGCATCTTTGCAACATGCCTCAGATCGCAGAAATAAAAGCCAGCTCAAAACGATTGGAAGAGATCCGCTCGTACTTGAAAGATCAAGAAGCCATTCATAAGGGAACGGATCATCAAGTAGATACTTACTTCAAGATTCCAAACGGAAGGCTAAAGCTTCGACAGGGAAATGTAGAAACCAATCTCATCTACTACAATCGACCCAATACGGCTGCGCCAAAAAAATCTAAAGTACTCTTGTACCAACCTAAGCAATCTGAAGATCTAAAAGCCATACTTGAAGCTGTGCACGAGGTACTCTGCGTAGTGGATAAGCAGCGAGAAATTTATTTTATAGACAATGTAAAATTTCATCTTGACACGGTAAAAGGTCTGGGTACTTTTGTAGAGATTGAAGCTATCGACGAGACCAATGCAATGGACTACGAGATACTGCTGAAGCAATGCAAGGACTATATGGAAAGGCTAGACATCTCCTCAGAGGATCTCATCGCCGTGTCTTACAGCGATCTCATCATGCAACAAAATCAAAGCACATGAGCAGAAATTTTCCTGCAAAGATTTTGCTCTTTGGAGAATACACCATACTGCTGGGGACTCCTGCGCTAGCAGTACCGATCAACAACTTCTCTTCGCAATGGGACTTCTCAGATGCGCCTCATCCATCGCAGGTACATCTACATGCGCTCTTACAGTTTTTGAAAAAAGGTAAACCAAATTTTCTAGACCTATACACTTTTGAAAAGGATATGAAAAAGGGTTTGCTATTTGATACCGACATTCCGATAGGATACGGCGCCGGTAGTTCGGGAGCAGTAAGCGCGGCTGTGCTAAATAGATACACTACCAAAAAAACAAATGACTTGGCTGAGGTCAGAAGTCAGCTCCAATGGATAGAAAACAACTTTCATGGCAACAGTAGTGGGCTTGACCCACTGGTAAGTTATTATCAAAAACCTGTGCTGATAGATGAAGAAAAAGAAATTCACTTGGTGCCTGATTTAGACTGGATGAGTGCGGGTACTTTCTTTTTGATAGACACCCTTACGTCTAGATCTACCGCACCGCTGGTAAAAGTATTTAAGGAAAAAATTCAGGATCAAGAGTACTTGATGGAGATCAAACAGAATCTTGTGCCTGATGTCAAGGATGCTATTGCACATTTGAAAGGTGGAAAAAAGGAGGCTCTTTTTGAGAGTGTACACGATATCTCTATGTTCCAGTTTAAGCATTTCAAGTCTATGATCTTGCAACCCTTTCATGATCTGTGGTTAAAATCACTGAGTAGTGATCTCTTCAAGTTGAAGCTTTGTGGTGCAGGTGGTGGCGGATTTATTCTTGGATTCTCGCATGACTATTTAGCTGCTAAGAAACAGATGAGGGGGTTCAAGTTATTGAGGATTAAGTGAGGGTGAAAGTTTGCAGCTTTGCGTTTCTATCGAACACGAGACTAACTTAGATACCTAAAACACCTCTAGCATGCAAAGCTGTTTCGGAAAAACACCTTAGATACCTAAGCAAAGCTATCGCACACAAGTCACCTAAGAAAAAACTAAGGTACCTTGAACAAGTGAGAGCAGCTTAGGTGCCTCAGGTGTTTTTCCGAAACAGCTTTGCATGCTAGAGAGGTCTTTCTTAAGTAAAAAAAGCTACTAAGACTTACTCTTCTTGAAAGTAATATTGAAGATCAGGATACTTTTCCACAAACAACAAACTCTTGTTGCGACGCATCATCTCACCATCGATAAATGGTTGAATAGAGGTATCCTCCAAACCTAGTTTAACAAGTTCAGATTTGAACTCTACAGCTGTCTGGTAGGTACGGAAAGTCCCGATGGAATAGGTGTATCTATCTGCTGTCATCAACTTACCCACCTTAGGATCTGGCAACTGATCGAGTACTGCATCATCAAACATTTGCGTCGTATTTGCAATAGCTATTTTATAAACAAGGCCATTTTGACTCTTCGTTAGTTTAGCTCCTTTTTGATCGGACTGAAACTTGCTGACAACAGGCAAAATATAATCGATGTCAATCTCCGCTTCACTCTTTCCCTGAATTTTAAAGTCAACTCTATTATTTAAATTTTTCCCTGTTTCGTTTTCTACGCCGTTGATTTCGTTGAGTGCGATCGGGTATAATGGACCGAAACCCTCTATCTGAATCTTTCTTGCTGGAATGCCATTTTCAATAAACAGCTCTGCTATTTTTTCTGCACGCTTAACACTAAAATACATATCAAATGGCAAGGGTCCTGAAACAGAGGTATGACACTCTACCCTTACCGTCAGGCTATTGTCTATCTTTAGCAACTGCGTTATTACGTCAATTTTACGCTTATTGGCCTCAGACAATAGATCACGATCCGAAGTATAAAAAATGGACTCGATGTTTACTTGCTTAGGAATATCTACTACTTCTTCCTCTTTAAAACTAACACCTACTGAGCTTATCTTACCAGAAATAATCTGCTGCGATATCGCCCATCTTTTTTCCTGATCTTCTAATTGAATAAAAGTAATCGGTGATGAAATCTGCACCTCTTTTTCGCGCGCCTTTTTGAAATAAGCTATATAAAGATCTTGGCCGCCCAACCCTGTCTTTCGATTGGAAGTAAGATAGGCCTTAGCACCATCTTGTGTCAAGGTAAAATGCGTATCATCGTCTGCGGAGTTGATGGGCATGCCCATATTATTCACTGCATCCCACATCTTGGTGTCTTGATTATACTTTGCCTCAAAGATGTCGAATCCACCAATGGATTTTCTACAGTTGTTTGAGCTGAAATATAGCGACCGCCCATCCTTTGCTAGATAAGGATACTGCTCATCAAAAGCAGAGTTGATCTCTGGACCTAGATTGAAAGGAGCAGACCAACCATCTTCTTTTTTCACCATAGCATAAATATCGTAGCCACCATAACCCCCTTTTCTGTAACTAGAGAATAGCACTAGACTGTCATTATAAAAGCTAGGTCTATGATCCCCTTTATCCATATAGATAGGGCTATCAAAATTACTGGGCGGCACCGCTTCTTCTTGATTAGCTCTGAAGGTATCCACCATCAAATGGCCATCATCATACTTATTGCCTCTAAACAAATAAGAAACATCGCCTGACTGGCTAAAGCCCAAAAGGATATCTTTTTTCTGACTATTCAGCACCCCACCCATTGGCTGAGCGGTCACCCAAGATCCACCATCTTTATTGCTAAAGAATAAATCACTATTGTATTTGCCATATTCATTATCTCGAAGCCCAGCCTCATTTCTCAATCCGCCTTGAGCACTTTTACGAGCCGAAGAAAAGTAAATTTTTTCAGCGTAGTTTGGACTTTGCACCGCACCAAAATCATCGTACGTAGAATTGATACTCCTACCTAGATTTTCAACCAAGGCTTGCTCTGGTAGTGAAAGTAAGCGATTGCCTACATTACAATTTTTGATTAAGTTTCGCGTTTCAAGAATTCTATCACCTGCATCTTTAGTTTTTCCAAGATACTGCTTATAGAGCTGTTGCGCCTTTGTAAAATCTTGCTGAATATGAGCCAGTTTTCCTAAATAGAAATAGGTAGCCTCATTAAAGTTTTTTTCTTGTAAGAGTTCCGTGAATATTTTTTGAGCCTGACTTAGATTATTCGTTTCAAAGCTAGCAGCACCCATATTAAATCTAGAATCTCTATCTAGAGTCTTACTATTTGCATATTGAGTATAGTAATAAAGCGCCTTATCGTATGCTTTATTTTTGAAGTAGATATCGGCTTGCTTTTTTAGCTTACCCAAGTCTTGTCCAAGCGCAGTAGCCTGAACAGCAAGTAAAGCTATCAGGGTAATAAAACCGGCACGAATCAATTTCATCAAATTGTATTAAATTTCTCTTGTTTGATCAAAATCTTCTAGATAGTCAGCTACCTTTCTCAAAAATGATCCACCCAAAAAGCCATCCACTACACGGTGATCATATGATAAGGATAAAAACATCATCTGTCTTACAGCTATAACATCTCCATGCTCTGTTTCAAGCACAGCAGGTTTTTTGCGGATAGCGCCTACTGCTAGGATCGCTACCTGAGGCTGGTTTATTATTGGTGTCCCCATTACGTTTCCAAAAGTACCCACATTAGTCAAGGTGAAAGTACCTCCTTGGATTTGTTCAGGGCTCAATTTATTATTACGGGCATTGGTAGCCAACTCATTTACTGTTTTGGTCAGCCCCGTCAAGTTCATTCTATCTGCATGCTTGATAACAGGCACGATTAGATTTCCACTCGGTAAGGCTGTTGCCATACCAATGTTGATATCTTTCTTCACTATGATGTGGTCACCTGATACAGACACATTCACCATTGGATAATCACCCAATGCTTTCACGACTGCTTCCATAAATATCGGCGTATACGTAATCTTCTCGCCGTGTTTTTTCTGAAAGTCTCCTTTGATCTTATTTCTCCAGTTGACGATATTGGTCACATCAGCTTCTACAAAAGAAGTAACGTGAGGAGAAGTATGCTTACTGTTCACCATATGCTTGGCAATCAGTTTACGCATCCTATCCATCTCGATAATTTCTACATTACCCTCTGCGATAGGCGCATCATTACTCTTTGTCGTTTTGACCTCCTGCGGAGCAGGCGCTTTCACTTGTGCACTCACGCCATTGGTGGTAGCTGCTTGCATTACAGGTGCAGGTGCATGCACTTGAGCACCATTGTTGTTTCCCATTCCACGGCTTGCGACATAACTAAGGATGTCTTTCTTTGTCACACGTCCATTCATCCCTGTACCAGGCACGGAGTCCAATTCTTGGTATGATATATTTTCTTTTTGAGCTATATTTTTTACTAGAGGAGAATAAAATCTATCTGAGCCTCCACCTGCTAATACTGGCTGAGGAGCTGGGTGCTGCATTACAGGTTGTGGCGCAGCCGGTGCGCTCTTGACTTCTTGCACATGTCCATTGCCATTGTTGCTAGGTGCATTCACCTCTACTACTGGTGCTGATGTACTCGCTGGCATCTCGCCATCAGTACTGATCATCGCCAATACTTTTCCCACTTCCACTACATCGTCTTCCTGAAACAATATTTCTGTAATAACACCTGATGTCGGGGATGGCACCTCAGAATCTACTTTATCAGTAGCGATCTCTAATATAGTCTCATCTGCCTCAACAGAATCTCCTACATTTTTGACCCATTTAAGTATTGTAGCTTCGACAATACTTTCTCCCATTTTAGGCATTACCAGTTCTACTAGAGCCATGTATTCAGATATTTATTAAAATGTATAAAATGCTATAAAATAGCACACAAAAATAACAAGCTTATTCGGCAATTCCTTACATATTCATTGCTAATAGTTGTCCAAAACGAAGACTCTAAGCTTATTCAGTGCAAAATTGCCGATATACTCTATATTTTTTAAACGGTCTTTGCCCAACTGAAGTTTGTAAGTAATGGTGTTTTTATTATTTCCTATAGCTAACCATATTGTCCCAACGGGCTTTTCTTCAGTGCCACCAGTAGGCCCAGCGATGCCGGATATCCCGATACCAATGTCTGATTTATAGCGACTTATCGCCCCTTTGGCCATTTCTACGACTACTTCCTCACTCACGGCACCATGTTTTTCTATGGTTGTTTCTGGCACCCCTAGTTTGTCGACCTTAACTGCATTAGCATAGGCGATCACTCCGCCTAAGTAGTAGGCCGATGAGCCCGACACCCCCGTTATCCGATGGCCAAGGTATCCGCCAGTGCAGCTTTCGGCAGTAGCTAGTTTCAAACCCTTTGATTTTAACACATCTCCTAGTACGCCTTCAAGACTATCTGCGTCATAGCCAAACACCAATTCTGGTATCTGTGCGACCACATCAGCTACCCTAGCCTCTACTTCTTTTTTCAACACTTCTACATCATCGCCATATGCCCCAAGACGGACGCGCACTTTTCCAAGGTTAGGTAAAAAAGCAACTTTAAAATTATCAGGCAATGCATCAGTCACACTAGAGATCCGATCTGCGATCACAGACTCTCCAGTACCTGCAGTTTGGATGGTTTTATATACACTCGGTTGCATAGTAAACTGCTTTATCAGAGCAGGCATTACTTCGTGTTCCATCAGATACTTCATCTCATAGGGTACGCCTGGCATGGAGACCACCACCTTGCCTTCTTTTTCAAACCACATCCCTGGAGCAGTGCCTCTTTTGTTGGTCAGTATTTTGGCAGCCGTTGGCATATAGCATTGTTCCTTATGCGAAGGCAAGGGTGCTCGCCCAAATCGTTCAAACATTTTACACAATCGCTCATATGTATCTTCGTGAAACGCCATTTCACTATCGAAATATTTTGCCAATACATTTTTGGTGATGTCATCTTTCGTAGGCCCCAGCCCACCAGAAAGCAATACGACATCTGCTTCCTCCATCCCCGTCTGTACATAGCGGGCAATTCCATCTTTGGTATCCCCTACTGTACTCGCACCAACTACTTCTCCTCCATGCAGTGTGACATACTCTCCCATCCACGCAACATTCGTGTTGACTATTTGTCCTATGAGTAGTTCATCTCCAATGGTTACTATGTGTACTTTCATTATTTATATTTGGATGCAAGATACAGAGTGGTCTGCGCATTACAACACCTCCTATCAAAAAGATATTCATCATGATTTGGTAGTGCCGCCAGCCCAAAAGGGCGGCGTCGGGCTGTACGTTCATTCCGATAAAAAATCGGAACCACTTCCATCCCTCACTTCTGACGCTCTTTGTTTGTCGAGCTTGGTCGCCTTCGGCGAGTCGCGTATGTGAATTGATATAAATGTGATATAGACATTTGGCAGAGCGTGCACAAAACCCAAAGGATGCAGAAGTAGATATTTTTGTAGGTGTAAAATAATAAAAGGTAAGGGCAGCAAGTGCTCAGGAAAACAAAAGTGCAAATGCATAATATTCCACTACATAATTTGCTGCCCTTGTTTTTCGGTTATCCATTCAGATAATTTTCAAAATCAAATTTGGATCAGGACAATTCTTACGATAAAAATCTAGCATATTACTGCTGCAAACGCCTGGGTAGTCGCCTTCCTTATTTTGCATATCTATCACAATTTGAAAATGTAAATGCGGTGCATAATCTCCATTCACTTTATGTGTGCCCAAGGTCGCGATAGGCTGCCCTGCACTAATCGGCTGATCAACAGATATCCCTTCTATCGACTCCAAACTCAAATGCCCATATAGGGTATGGAAAATATACTCTTCTATGTTATGCTGCAAAATTATAGTAGGCCCATAGTCACCAAAGTTTTCGTTATTTTGATAACTGTGTACTACTCCACTTAATGGACTAAGTACTTTTGTGCCGGCTTCACACCAAAGATCTATGCCTAAATGGATATTTCTTTTATCAAGGTCATCTGTTGACTGAAAATGTTCAGATCGATCATACAGTGCACGTTTCTCTAAATAACCTCCGTATGCAACCTTAGCATGATGTTCCTGCAAATATTCTTGCAAATATCGATGGTGCTTCAATGGCTGAGAGAGCATTTCTAAATTCAAGTCAGGATTCGCTGCTGACATATCTACAGGGCAGTAGTCCTTTTGCACAAAAGTGTGGTCTAGAACAGGTGTGAATTTATCTGTGAGACTTTTTAGAATTTCTGTCATGAATTCAGTCTGTCATACACTATCAATTCTATAATTTTAGTAATCGATAAGTATCAACCTAAATTTAAAGTAAGCAACCAGTTTCACTCTACGCCGCCTCCTTCAACACAATTTTAGCATTGTCCATCTTCCTCACCATCTTCATGAAAGCTTTGACTTCTTCGTATTCGCTTACCGGATATCGGCCTTTATGAACCTGGAGTGCTCGGGAAATATTGATTTGATTTTCGACTGCGTTTATAGCAAAAATATACTTCCCATATTTTGTATCTATTTCATAATTTGACTCGGGCATACTCTCAATCACAAAACCCTCTGGAATGGTAATACTAATCTCATCGTTCTCGTGAATGCCAGATCTAAACAGAAGATCATGGATGCGCTCTTCAGCAGATAGCATATAAAAATCGTGCTCTACTAAAGATACTGGCACAAAAAATCTTTTACCTGTCTTATTGGCAAATCTTCTGACTTGCAGCTCAAAACTACGTGAAAGGCTAGGAGAATCTTGATCTACATTTAATTCAAAGTCTACAATCTCTGCACCTTTAATGCTGAACTCTTCAGTAAATCTATCTTCTAATTCAGACTTTTTTTCTGTATTGATATAGTATCGATTAGATTCTTGATACATTCCAGTCTCTTTACAATCTAGCTGACACGAAGCATTACCATCACCATCTAATATTATGGTTTGCTCTCTTGTACAACTCGACTTTGACAATGCTGGCGTCTTGATGAGTCCTCCATTTTTTTCTGATACTAATAAACAATTCCTATCTTCTGTACTGCTTCCAATATAATCTAGCGGGCCGTAAGTACTGGTACACTCTAGCCACATATCTTCTTCTGGTACATACAAAATCATGTGGTTCATATTGGGCGATACAAAGTCTTCTTGCAAAGGAAAACTGTTTCTTCCCGACCCAATCACTATCATATTGGACTTGATCCCCGCATGCTTTAGCATCGCTTTCATAAAATTGCTCAAGGCTTTACAATCACCAAACTTATTTTCTTCTACATACTTTGCATCAAAAGTTTGCCATCCACCTATTCCTAGCTGCACACTTACATATCTCATATTTTCTTGCATATATTTATACAAGGCATTTACCTTCTCTCGATCTGTAGTAAGTCCAGCACA
>CALIEI010000190.1 GCA_938022165.1 uncultured Saprospiraceae bacterium
AGACATCAGATAGTCTAGTGGATTTTTGATCATGCCACCTATGATCTTCTCCTGATAAAAATATTCACTACTCAATAAAGCGACTAAGGCCGGTTTTATTTCATAGTCATTTTCAAGAATGATTTGGGCCATAGGTTCTATTACCTGTGATTCGATTTGTTCGTTGATGTCGTAGTGGACAAACCAAATATATAAGCGTCTCGAAATGAAACGAGCTACTTCATCTTTAGAAAATATTATGTCTACTACTGTTTTATATTCTTGATCTCCTTCACCTTGTATTACGATATTATCAAAACGATGCGATAGTTGTTTTTCTCCATTGTCATGCTCCCAAATTCTGAAGTGGCCTTCCTCTTGATCATTCCAAGGTGACCAACCAGTAAGCGCTCTTGCAAATGCTGCAACGTCTTGCTCAGTATAATTGGTGTAGTCCCCCTCACCTGCAAGTGGACCTTTGCCAATAGTAAAAAGTTCTAATAATTCCCTTGCGTAGTTCTCATTCGGTTCTTCCGCAATGTTTTCGTTGCCATTGAGAGAAATAAGCATGCACTTATTAATCGTCATTTTTTTGGTCAGCTCTCTAAAATTTCCAAGACCATATTCTCTTAACAGCTTTACGTAAGACCATTTTTTATTGGGTCCAATATCATTTTCGATAGAAAAATGATTATGCCAAAACATATAAAGCTTGCTATCGATGTTGAATGCATCTCTGTGCATGTTTCTATAGATCCAGGGATATAGTGTTTTTGATCTTGAAAAGAATATATTAGGAACGGTGTCATCTAAAGGTTTGTCTACCCAAGTTTCGCCAATACCAGCAGCAGGATCATCCTCAAAATCTATATATACCGGGGGGTCTATAGGATCAGGTAAAGAAAACAACTTTTCAATACTGGCATCTAGTCCCAAAGTTTGTGCTTCTTTGATAGAACTCTTTCTAGGCCCATATGTTGTCCTTCTTAGCAGATGCGCTGCTTTTTGAAAGGTCCATTCTCCTGTAAATTTATCCAACATTTAAAGTTGATTTTATAGTTTAGATGTTCCTGAAAATAACATTTTTATATTAAAAATTAGTATCTAACAAATTATGTATTTTGCGATTTAATATCTGAGTGATATACAAAGTAGGAATCATCTCGCTTTAATTTAGTCTGTTAGTCTAAATTTAAAGACAATAATATTTAAATATTTGTGACTACTAAACAATGTGTTTACTATCGGAGTTAAAAGAATAAATATCAACAATTGAGTCCACTCCGGAAAGTAGCGGATTGCAAAAAATAAGCTATTTTGGGTGAGATTTTTTATTTTCGAAATTCAGTGATGCCTGAGCATCAGTGGATTGAGAAAATGAAAAATATCGCCAAAAGAGCCATTTTATGGTTTCGTGACTTTTCGGAGCGGACTCACAATTCCTTGTTAAAATTTCAAATCTATATGCAGTCAAATAAGAGGAGCGAGAATATTCAAACACTTAAAAATTCCGAATACGATATTCTCGTCATCGGAGGAGGCGCTACAGGCGCTGGCATTGCGCTAGATGCGGCATCTAGAGGACTCAAGACAGCTTTGATTGAAATGCAGGATTTTGCCTCCGGCACGAGCAGTAGATCTACCAAATTGATCCATGGCGGACTTCGATATTTAAAGCAAATGGATTTTGGTTTAGTTAGAGAAACGGGTACCGAAAGAGCGATTCTGCATAGATTGGCGCCCCATCTTGTTCTTCCAGAAAAGATGATACTGCCTTTGGTAGAGGGGGGGACCTATGGAAAGCTTGCTACCTCATTTGGATTGAAGATATATGATATCTTGGCAGGAGTGACAGGTACGGATAGGCGAAAAATGCTTTCTAAGGAAAAAACAATGCATTTAGAACCTTTACTAAACGAGAAGATTTTAAAGGGAAGTGGATTTTATGCTGAATATAGGACTGATGATGCGAGGTTAACTATTGAACTAATAAAGACAGCCGCTAGATATGGAGCTTTGAGCTTGAATTATGTAAAGGCAGTAGATTTTATATATGAAGAGGATAGATTGATTGGTGTCAAATGTAATGACGAGTTAAATGACGAGTCATTTTCTGTTTATACTAAAGAGGTAGTTGCAGCTGGTGGCCCATGGGTAGACAGACTTCGCAAAAAAGATAAATCTTTAATCGGTAAAAGACTTCGCCATAGCAAAGGGGTACACTTAGTAGTTCCTAAAGAAAAGTTCCCACTAAAGCATACTGTTTATTTTGATGTGCCTGATGGAAGGATGATGTTCGCCATTCCTCGAGGACGCGTTACTTACATCGGTACTTCTGATACAGATTATAATGGCGATTTGGATAGAATCGTAGCTACCAAAGAAGACTTGGAATATATACTGGGTTCACTTGCCAATACCTTTCCTTCTATTCAACTGACTATTGATGATGTTATTTCTAATTGGGCAGGGGTGAGACCACTTATACATGAGGATGGAAAATCTGCTTCAGAACTTTCTCGTAAGGATGAAATTTTTGAATCCAAGTCGGGTTTGATAGCAATAGCAGGGGGTAAATTAACTGGGTATAGAAAGATGGCTGAGAGAGTGGTGGATAAGGTATCTGCAAGATTGGCTAAAATAGGAAAGAAGGATATTAAAGATTGTATCACAAATGATATCGCTTTAACAGAAGATCATTTGAGTAGAAAAGAAGTTGAAGATCTAATAGAAAAATTAGAATCACAAGTTAAAGCTAAAGGTCTAGACCCTTATTTTGCTTGGTATTTAGTTACCAATTATGGCAATGCTGCAAATGAAATATTGGATAGGTTCAATAAGTATAATAATCCAGCTGAGATCGCGCTTACAAGGGCGGAGTTGGAATATTGTTTAGAAAATGAAATGGTAAATCGTATCAGTGATTTTTATATTAGGAGAACAGGCAAGCTATTTTTCGAAATCGGAAACATTGCTTTGACAAAGGATTATATAGTCAATGACTTTGTTGATTACTTTAATTGGACTGATGCAGAAAAAATAAAACAAGTGGATGCATTTGATAGAGAATATCAAGATGCAACCACTTACTATGAAAAAGAATTTTCTAAGGTCAAATTATGAATGGTTCGGTAATTTCTGTCAAATTATAAATCAAATTCGTGTAAGCATTTGATTATCTGCGACTTATAAAACTTATTGCTAATATTTTAACACGCTGGTTATCAGTGATTTAAAATTTATTACCGAACCATTGATTATTTTTTGCCGGGCATGGAAGGACGCACTTCCACCTTACTCGGTAGTGTTCTAGGATGCATAGTCATGAGATCGACCACTAATTTTCCTATATCTTCCGGTTGGATTTTCCAGCTTTCTGCATCTGTTGGAATATGATTATTGAAATAAGTAGAAACACTTCCGGGCATGATTGTACTTACTTTAACGCCATGATCTCTTACATCGAGCATTACAGCTTGTGTGAAGCCAACTAAGCCAAACTTACTAGCATTATAAGCAGATCCCTTTGCAAAGAAATTTGTGCCAGCCAACGAAGCAATGGTGATTAGATATCCTTCTGATTTTTTTAGAGCAGCGAGACTGGCCTTTGTGCTGTAAAATACGCCAGTAAGATTGACATCAATTACCTGATTCCATTGGTCGATGCTCATCTCTTCAATATCAGCAAAATGACCAACACCAGCATTAGCTATCATGGCATCTACTGCACCGAATTTTTCAATAGTAGCGTTTACTACATTTACTTGTGCATCATAGTCTCTAACATCAGCCTCAATTCCTAAGCATTTTGATCCTAAGGATTTCGCAACATCATCAACTGTAGCCTGAACTCTACCCGTAATGGTCACATTCATTCCTTTTGATAATAAAGCTTTAGCTACACCAAGGCCTATTCCCTTTGTTCCACCCGTGATAATGGCGGTTTTTCCTTCAATATTTTGCATTGTATCTTTTTGTTTCACTCTAGAACAACTTATTTAAATTAAGGTTCTATAGATTTTTTGTCGCAATTGGAGAAATATAGGAATGTGAAAAATAGCGTAGAAGTATTGTATCAAACTGATAATAAGAGTAGTATATAATATATATAATTATATGTATACCATACAATCTTACAATTTGAACAACTCACTTATTAAATTCAGCTTCTGTTTTTATGCTTTAGTATTGCTCTTTACGATAGGAGCCCAAGAGCTAGATGCACAGTGTAGTGGAGGCCAGGTACTGGCCTCTAATGGGAATTCAAAAGTGTCCTTATGCATGGAAAATGCACTATCATCAGGACTTGATGTTTTCAATACAAGCTTCGCACCGACACAATACGCCTATGCATTGACAGATATCAATAATCACATACTGTCAATACACGATTCAAGTAATGTAGGCTTTGACAATTTAATAGAAGGCTCTTATTACATTTTTGGATTTTCATATCAAGGAGATATTACAGCCAGGTTAGGAGATAACGTTTATGTCACTAAATTTTCAAGCGCTTGTTGGCAAATTTCATCTAATAGAATAGAAGTAAATTTATCCTCTCCTCAAGTGAGTCAAATAAGAACTGGAGATTTTCAGACATCTGAATTTCTTTGTTTAAATCAAGGTGAACCTGATTTCGTGTTTTTTCAAAGTATAAGTCCTCAGAATACGCCTTATGTATTCTTAGTAGTAGATAATCAGGATAGAATTCTTGAAGTAAATAATAGATCTTTTGCTGATTTCTCTAACTTTCCATCAGGACAATGCCGCATTTATGGCCTTGCTTATACGGGCCAATTATTGGCTAATTTTGGAATGTTAGTTTCTGAAACTTTATCAACCGGTTGTTTCGTTTTGTCTGAGAATGCAATTGATGTAGATAGGGCGCTGGTTCGCGGTGGAGAAGTGTTTTCTCAAAATTTTCGACCATTTCATCTCTTCACTACTGATGATGGACAAGCTAATAGACTAGACTTTAGCAATTCCGGAAGCACATTGGCAGACTATACGTACGTCCTTACGGATATATTCAACAATGTTATTCAATTCCTTAACGAGCCATTTATAGATTTTGAAGGAATGCCAGAAGGTACCTACCGGATATGGGGATACTCTTTTTCAGGTGATATTTTGCTTGAGCCGGGACAACCCGTGTTTACAAATAATTTCTCCACTGGGTGTTTTGAATTGTCATTTAATGCTATTACTGTTACGGCAATACATGAAGGAATCACTCCTCCAGTCTGCGAGGTAAGTGCTAGCAATATTGAAGCGCTTACGGAAACAGAAATTTGCCAAAATAGTTTGACTCAAAGCGTTTTAGTAGATGCAAACATGAATCAAATTAATGAGACCGCATTGATTTTGACAAGCACTGAAAATACAATTCTTCAAATAAGTCAATCTGCAGAAATAGAAACTTTTTCTCTAACACCTGGAAATTATTCAATCTCACAAATTGTATTTGAAGAAATTTCTGGTTTACTATTAGGCGCAAATGTTGATAACTTATCCGGCTGTTTTGCACAAAGTAATCTATTGCCAATAGAGATATTGTCTGAAGAAAGCGCAAATTGTACAGAAGTGATTGAATGCACTCAAGAATCAAGTGTACTCAGTGTAGATTTTGCCACCGTTTGTGTAGAAGATATTGAAAGCAGAACTATCACTTTTGAAATAGAAAATATAGGCAATGCCGAAAATGCAATTCTGATCACTGATCTTAATGGAGCAATATTAGGGCTTAGCGCAAATACAATATTTGAAATAGATGAAGTGGGAACTCAAATTTATTACCATATAAATTATGAAAGTGCAGTGCAGATATTCTCTGGAGAGTTAGTTGATGCCCTCGAAGGCTGTTTTGCATTGAGTAATCCTATCAATATTACTGGGGAAAACAATTGTTTTGTGGAGCCTTGTGATGTTATGCCAGCTACTATATCTACCTCAAATCCAACTAGTCTATGTACAACAGATAGTAGTGATGATGAAATAACTATCCTCTCAAATGGAGGTAGTGGAGAATCACAACTTTATTTGCTTACTCCTCAAAATAGCGATGAAATAATCGCCACCCAAACTTCTGGAGAATTTGAATTTTCAATGGCTCAGTCAGGAGAGTTCAATATCTACCTACTAAACTTTAATGAACCATTTATAGTACCAACAAATTTAGATGAATTAGAAGGTTGTTTTGCGCTCAGCGCACCAATTCAAATTTTTAATACGGAGGACAATTGTATAATAGCATCCGAATGTTTGAATGACGGTGGATTAATTGCGCTTGATGGATCAAGTGGAGTCTGCGGTAGCGATGGCCTGAATGACATCATACAAATTGAAGTCTTAAGTAGTGGAGGAAATAATAGAGTATTTTTAGTGGTTAACGAGACAGGTCTGATAATGAGCATAGCTCCTGCATTAGTGGTTCTAAATAATCCATTTCCTCCAGGCATATATGATATCTATGCACTATTTTTTGAGGACTTTCCTACTGGCTTAACGTCTAATCAAAATTTAGCAGATTTTGATAATCTGTGTTTGAGTAATAGTATTCAAATAAGTGTTTCTGATGATTTCTGCGAAGGCGCTGGAGTTCGTGGAGGAGTAGTCACCAATGAATTCTTAGAAGATGAAATCATCTTCTGTACGGATATAGTAGGAGACATTTTTACAGTAAATCTAGAGACTTCGGGATCTACTGCTTTTGATTATAGATATATTGAAACGGATCAGAATAATATTATTACGAATATTCTTGATGATAACTCAATAATGTATACTACAGATCCAACCCAAATAGTGAATGCACGAATTTGGGGGGTATCTTTTACAGGAAATTTCGCCGCTTTTATAGGTGAGGATATAACCTCCGTAGCCTTGAGCGACGACGCCTTTAGTTTGTCTGAAAATTTTGTCTCAGTTGAACTAGCAGTGGTGATTGGAGAAGATCCGGCAATAGTTGGAGAAGAAGCTCCTTTTATAGAAGTTGCTTCAGGGCAATTCACATCATTAAGCTTTATTCCAAATATGTCTGCTTTCTTAGATTATGAAACAGCTTATATTTTATTTGATATTGATGGAGTTACTATTATTGATGTTCTTTTTCCAGATGATAATTTCACTATCACTCTACCAGAATTAGAGGCTACACCATTAACAGGGGAGCTACTTACTTTAACCGCTATCGCCTACACAGGAAATATTCTGCTTGTTCCAGGTGGACAAGCAAATAGTTCTTTCTTACCTAATGCTACAGATGTTACAGACGGTTGTTTTGATGTAGGAGATACTAACATCTCTATTAGAGTTTTTCAAGACGGCGGTAGACCAATTTCAATTGGTTCAACTCCTCAAGAAACAAAAAATAAGGAAGATGTTTCTTTAAGGCCAAACCCAGTACGAGAAATTATGGAGGTATCCTTTCCAGAATCATTTATAAGCCAAAAAGCGGTTATTAATATTTATTCAATTTCTGGAGAATTAGTTTTTAAACGTGCTTTTAATTCAGCGCCAACCACAGAGCTCATTGATGTAAGTAGGTTCGCAAACGGAACCTATACCTTACAAGTTTATACAAACTTTAGCGCAAGAACTATACAGTTTTTAAAAATCTAGCTGTCTTATTGAGAATGATGACCTAGTAGAGACAATGCGGACAAAGGCTTTTCATATTATTTTCTTTTATTGCAGATCAATTTTCACTATTTTCTGTTTTGTAGTAAAAGACGTTTATGAAGGCTTTTGCCAATTTGTTTTCCTCACTTGATCAAACTACTAAGACCAAGGTTAAGGTTGCTGCTTTGGCTGCCTACTTCGATCAAGCAAATGATCAAGACAAGCTTTGGACAATAGCTATCCTTTCACACCGAAGACCTAAAAGAGCCGTTAATACTACTTTACTTAGAGCATGGGCAGCTGAGGTTTCTAGTCAGCCATTATGGTTATTCGAGGATTCTTATCACGTAGTCGGTGATCTTGCAGAAACGATTGCGTTGATACTTCCTGCGCCTAGCAAACGAGTCGACAAATCGCTCTCACAATGGATAGACGGACTTATTCAAATTACAAAATCTGATGAAATAGATAAAAAGAACTTTATCATAGAGGCTTGGAGCAGTCTAGACTATGCTGAAAGATTTGTGTTTAATAAATTAATTACTGGAGGATTTCGAATAGGGGTGTCCCAAAAATTAATGACAAAAGCTTTAGCAAAATCTACTGGAATTGACGAAAAAATTCTAGCTCATCGACTCATGGGTGACTGGTCTCCTACAAGTGTTGATTTTCAATCATTAATTATAGAACCGAATGAATCAGAAAATATCTCCCAGCCATATCCTTTCTATTTGGCATATGCTCTAGATCAAGATTTTGAATCCCTCGGACCGACCTCAGATTGGCAAGTGGAGAGAAAGTGGGATGGCATCCGTGGTCAAATAATAGTAAGAGATGATCAAGTTTTTGTGTGGTCGAGAGGAGAAGAGTTGGTCACGGATAAGTTTCCTGAGTTTGCTCCACTTGCCGAATTGTTGCCAAATGGTACAGTGATAGATGGAGAAATTATTTGTATGGATGAAAGCAAACAAATTCTTAGCTTCAATGTACTTCAGCAAAGAATCGGCCGTAAAAATATAACGAAGAAAATTTTGCAAACTGCTCCAGTCAGAATGCTTGCTTATGACTTGCTAGAGTACGAAGGACAAGACATAAGAGAAAAGTCAATGTCTGAGAGAAGGGTTCTCATAGAAGAAATCATTAAGAACAATGATACAAATGGAATTCTGCATATCACTGAAATATTACAAGCAAATACATGGGATGAGCACGCACAGGAAAGAGAACTATCTAGAAGTCATATTGCGGAGGGACTTATGCTGAAACGAAAATCCTCTACTTACCAAATTGGTCGCAAAAGAGGGGATTGGTGGAAGTGGAAAATTGATCCTTTAGTGATAGATGCAGTCATGATCTATGCACAAAGAGGGCATGGTAGAAGAGCAAATTTATATACAGACTACACATTCGCAGTTTGGAATGGAGAGGCACTGGTTACCTTTGCGAAGGCTTATTCTGGTTTAACGGATAAGGAGTTTGAAGAAATAATAAAATTTGTAAGAAAGAATACAGTAGAAACATTTGGTCCAGTCCGATCGGTTAAGCCAACTTTAGTTTTTGAATTGGCCTTTGAAGGAATCAATAAATCTAGTCGACATAAATCCGGTGTTGCACTGAGGTTTCCGAGAATAAAACGATGGCGCAAAGATAAACCTGCCAAAGAAGCCAATACATTAGAAGATCTACACAGTATGCTTGACCTATACGGATAAAAAAAACACTGCCCGTTGGACAGTGTTTCGATAATTAAAATTGAACTTTTGGGAGTGGACTCAACTTTTTGGAATTTAGTTTTTTAGTATAAATTCTGAATAATTAGAGTTGCCTTTGCGAACGATTTTAAGCTTAGATTGATCCGACCATTCATTATCTGTCATGTCTTCAAAAAATCGTTCATAATCTATTCTTGTTGCTGATGACATTGCCTCTCCATTTACTTGAAATTTATTTTTCTTCAACAAAAATGAATATCTCTCTGTATCGTCAATGAGGCCATCTGCCAATAACTTACTTTCTAAAGCCTCGATTAGTTCTTGCGTACCAAGGTATTCTCCGTCTTCTATATCGATATAAATATCGCTCAAGCCGTCTTGAAGATCTTCTCGCATATCAGCTAATTCTTCTTGTAGTTCTTCCATTTCTTCAGCTAGTTCCTCATGAAAGTCTTGCATTTCTTCATTGAGTTCTATATTTAGATCATGCATTTCTTCGACAAACTCTTCATTGAAGTCTTCCAAATCAAAATTTAAATCTTCAAATACTTCTTCTAATTCCATAGCTATTTCTTCGCCAATGTCATCAAAGTCAAAATCGATATCAAGATCATCTAGGCTTAATTTGCTATATGATCTAGCATTTTTGATAGCCTCTCGTGCTTCTCTCTTTGCTTCTTCTATATTTCGTCTTAGATTATTTCTCTCTCTGGTTATTTCTCTTTTTGCTTGTGCTTTCTCCCTTTTTAGCGATTCAGCATTTTTTCGAATTTCACGTTTCAATTCTTCTTTTTCTCTAATGATTTCTGCTTTCTTTTGAGCGATATCTCTTCTACGTTTAGAAGAAAATTCATCATCATCTTCATCTCCGTTTACTTCATCTTTGTAGATGATAACATCTGCATTTTCTTTCAATTCATCTCTTTCTTTCTCCGAGAGATTATAATGAATTTTAGTAATTTCCTCTTCAGATAAATCTTTTCCATCAATTTCCATTTTAGAAATATCTCCATCTTCAATTATAATCTTAACATCACTGTCTTCAATCAATTCTTCGAAATCGGAAACATCTAAATACTGTTCTTCTTCATCTAAATATTTGAGTTCAATATCTTCTGCAGGGATGGTGTCAAAAGTGCTTAAGGATATTCTAGGTAATATTTCTTTCGATACTACCTCTGATTTAGCAAGGTAAGTAGGTTCCCCTATTGGTGAAGTAGTTGTTTCCATTTCTTCAAAACTTACTTCGATTTCAGAATTCAAATCTACCACTTCACTTGCTGTTTCTTTCGAGTTGACATCCAAGGTGAATAATAATAGACCGATTAGAAACATGCCTGACATGATTAGTTTTTCTTTCATATTGCTATTTTTTTGTGGTTGTTTTAAAATTCTTTGGACTCTTTGTAGTAATGGTTTCTTGTTTCTAGAAAAGGCCATCGCTAGGTTTAGGTCTTGTTTGTTTTCTTCTATAGCTACCAAAGCCTTTAGATAATGAACGCTACTGCCTGTGATGGCGATAGCAATATCATCGCAGCAATGTTCTCTTTGATTTCTGATAATGGTAGATATTATCCATACTCCGGGATTGAAATAATATATCCCTTCTATTAAGGTCTGAATAAAATTGATGAGATAATCTTTACGGACAATATGCGCCAACTCATGAGCCATAATGGCTTCCACCTCCTGAGTGCTCAATTGATTTATCATTCCAATAGGAAATAGTATTACAGGCTTCAAAATACCGAATGTCAAAGGAGAAGCGATCTGATCGGATTGTCCAAGTATAATCTTACCAGAATAGTTTAGTTTTTCTGATAGCGCTGTTAGTCTACTTTCCCAAATTTCTGAAAGACCTATTATCCTACTTTTTAGTTTTTGGAGCTGATACAATCCAAATAAGATGTGGAATACAAATAACACAAACCCTACGATCCAGGTCAAAACAATCATTTGGCTGTACTCACTAATGTAACTCGATATACTATTATAAACCTGAGCACTTTCAGTAGATAAATTCGTAGGTGTGTTTTCTAATTGTCCTATGACAATAAGCTCTAATGCTTGCGAAGCTGAGGGAGAGTCATAATAGCAAAAGAATGTTGCCGTACTTACTATGAATAGGCTGGTCAAGCTTGCTAATGAGATCAAATATTTGTTTCGCGCACTCATCGTTTTGCTAAACTTAACAAATAAAGAAAGTAGACATGCTATAAGCAAACCTTGCCACAAAGAATGAAGCAGTGTCCAGCTTAGTGCTTGTATAAATTCGATAGAAAGAGCATTGTAGATGGTTTCCATGGCTTATTTTTTTTCAATTTTTTTGATTAGATCTTTTATTTCATCTAGTTCTTCAGCAGAAGGATTATGATTGCCTAGCGCAGACATTACCATTTTCATAGCAGAGCCTCTAAAGGCAGTATTGACAAATTTCTTCAATAACTGTCCTTGGATTTTTTGCTCGTTTACCTTGGCTTTGTAGATATGGGTTCTAGAAGAAGCATCACGGTCCAAAAATCCTTTTTCAAGCATAAGCTGCATTATTTTGAGGGTGCTAGTATACCCCACTTCTCTATGTTCATTGAGCTTGTCATTGATAAAGCGTACGTTTTGAGGTCCATGCTCCCAAAGGATTTGTAGGATCTCTATTTCTGATTCTGTAGGTTTCAATTTGTTACTTGACATTGATCTTTTTTATCTACGAAACGATTCGTATTACAAACATATACGAATCTATTCGTACTTCCAAATTAAATACGAATTATTTCGTAGTTAATTGTCCGCCATAGAAAATTTAACACTTAATTGAAGAATTCCCCTTGCTAGAAAAGTACGGCCTAGCGCTGAGTAGTAGTCCCATCGTAGCAAAGCGAAGATGGGAGACCAAGCCAAGCGAGGAATTTGCAGCTTAGCTGGCGCAGGGCCGATCCGAATGGAGAGCTACGGATCATAGCGGCCGAGGCAGCAAAGGGCTGGCGTGTTGGCATTCGGCAGGCCCCAAATCATAACCTTTCATATCATGAGATCTTTCACTATTTTTGCACAAAATACCAAGGATGAATTTCAACGATTTTGAATATAAAAGACCCGAGCTAGAGGCACTAAAGGAAGAATTTAAAAAGCTTTTGACACAATTTTCTAATGCCGAAAATGAGCAGCAAGCTAAGGACGCCTTCTCGAAAATAGCACAGTTGCGCAGTGAGTTTATGTCCATGTACAGTATCGCGCATATCCGACATACAGTGGACACCAAGGATCAATTTTATGAAAAAGAGCAAACCTATTTTGATACCAATATGCCAAGCTATCAAGATTTGGTAACGCAATTCTATCATGCACTTTTGCAAACACCATTTCGAAAATCAATAGAGTCGCAGTGGGGAGGGCAGTTGTTTGTCATAGCAGAATTGAGTCTAAAAGTGTTTGACTCTAAGGTCCTGGAAGATCTCAAATTAGAAAATAAATTAAGTTCAGACTATGTAAAAATAAAAGCTGCGGCAGAGATTGAGTTTCGTGGCGATAAATATAATCTATCAGGTTTTGTTCCTTTAGAGACAGACAATGATCGAGAAACGAGAAAGGCAGCAGCCAAAGCAAAGTGGGATTTTTATAATGAACAAAGTGAAAAAGTTGAAAAAATATTTGATGACCTAGTGAAGACACGTCACAGAATTGCGAAGGCACTGGGGTATAATAATTTTGTCGAGCTTGGGTACAATCGCATGTTGCGTTCTGATTATAACGCCAAAGATGTGGCTTATTATCGTGAGCAAATTTTGGAGCACATTGTCCCTCTAGCTACGAATCTCTTTGAGCGTCAAGCCAAGCGATTGGGCCTTGATGAGCTCAAAATTTATGATGAAAATTATTCTTTTTCTTCCGGCAATCCAAAACCAAAAGGGGATCCAGACTGGATCATAGCTCGTGCAAAAAAAATGTACGAATCCTTATCCAAGGAGACTGGACAGTTTTTCAACTTTATGTTGGATAATAATTTGATGGATCTAGTCAATAAGGAAGGGAAGGCTACTGGAGGTTATTGCACTTATGTATCGAAGCACAAATCTCCTTATATCTTCTCAAATTTTAACGGGACTAGCGGGGATATAGATGTATTGACGCACGAGGCTGGGCACGCCTTTCAGGTATTTTCAAGTAAAGAGATAGGCCTTAGTGAATACAATTGGCCAACTTATGAGGCAGCGGAAATTCACTCTATGAGCATGGAGTTTTTTACTTGGCCATGGATGGATTTGTTCTTTGAGAAAGATGTAGAAAAATACAAATTTGCGCATCTCTCAGGGGCTATAAAATTTCTGCCTTATGGTGTTGCGGTTGACGAGTTTCAACATTTTGTATACGAAAATCCAGACTGTGGTATAGAGGCGCGCAACGACGCATGGAAGAAAATTGAACAAAAATATCTGCCGCACCGAGATAATGATGGGATTGATTTTTTGGAAGAAGGCGGTTTGTGGCAACGTCAAAACCATATTTTTGCCTCACCATTTTATTACATAGATTATACCTTGGCACAGATATGCGCTTTCCAGTTTTGGAAGAAGGATCGAGAAGATCACGCAAGTGCTTGGTCGGATTATGTACAACTTTGCAAAGAGGGGGGCAGCAAGTCTTTCTTAAGTTTGGTGTCTGCCGCAAATTTAGATTCTCCATTTGCGCCGGGTACGGTAGCAAAAGTTTCTGCACCGATTAAGGATTACTTAGAGAGTGTTGATGACAGTTCATTTTAAGGTGTGCATTTGGGGCCGTCACGATGATGACTTCGGCGATGCCTTCATCATCACGTGACCGGATCGTACGCTATACAGCACATAGGCCAATGCGCCTACCCAATATGTGCTGTGCCGCTGCCACTCCTCGTCCCTGGCGCGTTCCACTTGCACTGCTCCAGCTATACGCTTCGCCCGGTATTATATATTCTCGTCGTTGATTATATGATATCCGTCTGAAATTTTCGTTTAGCTTATGTATCCCATTTAAATTGAGAGTAGAATTATTTAGAATGATTCGGTAATTTCTTTAAAATTATAAATCAAAGACAAGTAAGTGCTTGATTATATGCGATTTGTTAAGCTAATAGCTTTTACCTTGACCTAATGGTTATCAGCGATTTAAAATTTATTACCGAACCATTGTGTTTAACTAAAACCACATTTATGAAAAATTTAATCAGATCCTGTTTCGCTTTTGTTTGTGCTATGCTCGTCTTGACTTCTTGCTCAAACGATCCATGCGGTAACAACAAGGATGCATTTCTCAAAAATTTTAATGCCCTAGTAGATAAAGTGGAGGCGATAGAGTATGACGCAAAAAATGCAAAGTGGGAGGGGTATAACGAAGAATTTAAAAGAATGGTGGATGAGTGTTATAAAATCCATGAAGATGATTTGACTAGACGAGAAGAAAAAGACTTTGGGAAGAAGGTTGCTGTCTATTACTTGAAGACTTTTAAAGACCAAGTGAAATTTGAAGAGTATGCGGCCGAATTTGGTAAGTTGATGGATGACAATCTGGATGGACTTTCGGATAAAATCAGCACAAGCATTAAAGATCTCGACATAGATATTAACTTAAATGATCAAGAAATTGAGGAGTTATTTGAAGAATTAGGATCAGATATAGAAAAAATGGGAAAGAAGTGGGGCAAAAAACTGGAAAACATCCTGCAAAAGGAGTAAAAAAAGAACCTATCATATTAAAAGGCCGTCTAATACTTAGATGGCTTTTTTTATTGGAGTATCTTAGCGGATATTTTGAAGTCATATCAAGCGACTATATGACATTTGAATCTAAATTGCAGAAGTGTACGATATAATTCTGGCATTTATAACAGCATTCACACTTACTTATTTTGCTATTCCTTCTATTATAAAGGTAGCACGAATAAAAAACCTTTGTGATGAACCTGGTGAGAGAAGATCTCATACAGTCAGTACACCCTCTTTGGGTGGTGTGGCCATTTTTGCAGGAGTGATTTTCTCTATTATTCTCTGGACTCCATTTGATGTTTTTGGGGATTTACAATACATTTTGTGCGCATTCATAGTCATTTTTCTGGTCGGAGCTCGTGACGATATAGTCCCTGTTTCTCCCACAAATAAATTGATAGCACAGTTATTCGCTACATGCATTTTGGTATTCAAATCTAATGTGCTCATTACCAGTATGTATGGACTATTTGGAATAGGTGAGCTAAATATTATGGTTAGTTATGCGCTCTCTATATTTACTATTTTGGTGATTATCAATGCCTTTAATCTAATTGATGGGATCAATGGTTTGTCCGGCTCTATTGGTACGCTCATATCACTCACCTTTGGGACCTGGTTTATTTTGATCGATAGGTTAGAACTGGCCATCATAGCGTTTACACTAGCTGGCTCCACTATTGCCTTTCTAAAGTATAATGTAACACCCGCTAAAATTTTTATGGGAGATACCGGATCATTACTATTAGGTATTGTTTGCTCTATCTTGGCCATTAAATTTTTAGAATGGAACAAGAATATAGTATCTCTGGCAGAATATAGCCACTTGAAGCCATTCTATATTAAGAGTGTCCCTGCCGTTGCTATTGGGATAATGATATTACCACTATTTGATACACTTAGAGTTTTTACCATGCGTGCCCTGCGTGGACGATCTCCTATGAGTCCGGATCGTAATCATATACATCATCTATTGATTGATTTTGGCTTTTCTCATATGCAAGCTACAGGAGTCCTCGTTTTTGTGAATACTTTATTTATTCTGCTTGCACTCAATTTACAACAGATCGGGAGTTTCAATTTGATATTGTTGATATTCACTTTTGCCACTCTCTTGACGGGAGCCCTTTTTTATTCTGTTAGACAAAAGAGACTAGCAAAATTATCATCAAATCCTGCCGTGATTGCTGATACTACGATTTCCATACCGGGCCCAATATCAACAAAAGAAATTACTGAGCGCGAAGTTTCTAATCACAGTTAGTATCAAAATTCAATTCCATTTTGAATGAAATTTCTGAACCAGAAGACTAAAGTATAAACATGAATTATGTTTGGATTTTCATTGGGGGAGGTTTAGGTAGTATGCTGCGATTCTCTATTAGTGATTACATGACAAAGTATAATTATACCTTCCCATGGGCTACGCTGATAGCCAATTTATGCGCTTCTCTTATACTTGGCTATTTTCTTGCTCAGGCGCTAGCCGGTCAAGGTTCTGATCTAAAGAAAGCTTTGATTATGACAGGCTTTTGTGGAGGCTTTAGCACTTTTAGTACATTTAGTGTGGAGAGTTTTGAATTACTTCAAAATGGACAATATGTGTATGCGGCGGCTAATATCTTAGCGAGTGTAATCATTTGTTTGAGTGGTGTACTTGTTGGATATCGATTAGGTGCGGCATAGTTACATCCCAATCTTTTGGAGTGCCTCAGTCCAAAGCTGATTTATGTCTTCCGAAATCCTCAAACGCAACACAATCACTATGTATGTAATGGCAATCAAGCCTGATTTTACAATGATATTAATTAAATGATTGCCAGTGTCAGGGATGAGTAAGCTCAGTCCAAACACTAGCCCTCCTACACCAATTACGGCTAAAGTACCAATCGAGAAAGGCTGAATCTTAAAACGCAGATAGACAAATAGAATCTTTATAAAGTTGAAAATACTAAGAGATAGAAAGGTAGACATAGCTGCGCCAATCACACCATATTTTGGAATTAGTATAAGGTTAAAGAGAATGTTTACGCCAGCCATAACCAAGATGGCAATTACATTAAATCGATAGTACTTTGAATAAGTAATTATTTGACCGTTAATACTAGTCGCCATATCTATCAGCTTTGCTAGACCTATAGTCATTACTATATAGTATCCACTATGTATGTCATAATCTTTACTAGGCATCAGATTGAACAAGTCCACTATACTTGCCATAACTAATATAAAAAACAAGACACCAAAAATGAGAAGATTGATCGATGATTTGAAGTATAAGGTATTCACCTCATCTATATTATTGTTCTTTAGAGATTCTGAGACAATGGGTGAAGCGATCTTCATTATGGCAGCAGTAGGGATTGCAATTGTATTACCAATGATCAATGCGATATTATATACCCCATTATTCTTCATGTCAATTAGGGTACCTACCATGAAAGAATCTATACGAAAGGCTAAGGCACTTCCCATCCCGCTCAATAAAGAGAACATCGCAAAAGTTGACATTTGCTTTACCAGAGGTTTGTCCGTTAATTCAAAGCTAGGGTTGAAAAACAGTTGCCCTAAATGTGCTAGATATGCCAAAATGCTGAATACGGCTATAAGGTAGGTGGCAATTATGCCGTCCGCTAAAAATGAAAAAGAAATGTATTCATAGTAGTAAAGTAAAATTAGAAGGGGTAGACTTACTTTGATCAAATTTGTGAGAATAGAAGGGACAACAATTCTTTTAAAGTTGCTAGTATAGCTATACAGTAGATTGAATATAGCTACTAAAAAAGCGAGTATCCCAATCTTTATAAATTGCCTTGTGTATAACTCTGGTTTGTCAGCATAGATGTCTAGAAGTTGAGCTCTGAAAATGAATAGTGTCCCTAAAGTGATTACCCCACCGATAATACACTGTATACCTAGTAAGCCTAATAAGCCATTGTGTTGTTTTTCTTGATTCTTAAAAACAGGAAAATATTTGATGGCTACAGAACTCGAGCCCAAAAGAATAAAAGGTGTAATGATGAAGGCTGTATCAATAATGAATCGAGCAGCCCCATATAATTCTGTGTCTAAAGAATATATGAATATGGTACTAAAAAAACCTAGGAGTACACCAGCATAGTTTACTATACTTTGTTTTATCCCTTGTCTTTTTACTACACCCATTTGTGCACTCGAGTAATAGATTAATTAAAATAGTATGGTTGTAAAACGAGTTTGATATTACTCTATTTTTGCAATAACAAACGTTTACCCTTCAACCTACTTCTTCTTACGTTTAGAAGATTTTATAGTTTTCTTTTTACTCTCTGCAGCTTTGACAATAGGTGCTTCTTCTACGTGTTCATCTATTATTTCTCCTAAGCTGTCATTATCTCCATCCTTGAAAACAGTGTATAATACATATATTAAGCCCAAAAGCAACAAGATGGAGAGTATCAGGGTGATCATCTCACCACGATAATAAGAAGCAGGCTCAAATTTAAATTCAATTTTATGTTGTCCAGCAGGAATTTTCAGTGCACGCAAAATGTAATTTACACGGATATGATCTACTAGGTTGCCATCGATATATGCATTCCATCCCTTATCTGGACCATACCATACTTCTGAAAAAACAGCCAACTCTTCAGCGGTGCTATTCGAGGTATAGCTTAAATGATTTGGCTTATATTCAGTAAGCGTTACACTGCCATTTCCACTAGCTTGCAAACCACTTACATAGTCGCTATATTCTTTATGCACAATAGCAGTCTGCTTTGGATCTAAGCCTGTAAGTCCGTCAATTTCTTCATTAGGAGAATTAACCATTTTGATTTCACCCACAGTCCAGGCATTTCCAAGTCCAGGAAATTGTTGTGCATTATCTTTATCTCGAATGATATACTTTGTATTTAGCATAGCTAATACAGCCTGATTATTTTGGCTGATTTGTCTATCGATGAGATCTTGAAAACGCTGCAATTTCGCCGCATTGTAACCTCCAACTGTTTTGTGAAAGTAGGAAGTCGAAGCAGAGTTGAATGTATTGATACTTAAATCATACACTCTATAATGAGGATCTTTATCCGTAAGAATCTTGGTATCTACAGGTCTAGGTGTGTGATTTTGCGCATACTTTGATTTCTTTACAAAATCATTATTGTCTACATACCTCTTTGCGACTAAGACCACGTCACCAACCGCAAGGATACCTATTCCGGCGATAAGTACTGTGGATTGTATTTTGTTTTTTAGATAGGCCCAAATCAAACCCGCCGCCACAGCTATCAATCCAAATGATCGCAAAGCGTCTGATCTGAGTAGTGAAGCTCTGTCTATTTTAAGTGCGTCTAAACTGAAGCCTGCTTCTGCAAGACGACCATCACCACTAGATGATAGATCCATCATAGACGGTGCTAGGAACCCATACAATAGACACAGCCCACCCGTAATGCCTGCAGCTATGAAAAGCTGAGTAACCAATTTTTCACGACCTTCTTTATTGTTGAGCACGCTTGAAAGAGAAAGCATTCCTAAGATGGGCACAAAGAATCCTGCAACAACAAGTATACTATTTGGTGTTCTAAATTTGTTGAACAAAGGAAAGAAGTCAAACAGTAGCCTATTAAAGAGCGAAAAGTTTTTCCCTAATGATGCTAGTAGCATTAGCAAAGTTGTTATTGCAATCCACCATTTTAGACTTCCTTTTACATTCATCAGTCCAAGGACGAATAGAAAGCAGAAGATCGCACCAAAATAATATGGCCCACTGGTGAAAGGAAGATCTCCAAAATAAATTGGCGCTTTAAAGTCATTCCCAACATTAGCTCCCTTACGTTTCAGGTCTTTTAGTAGCGCAGAGTTTTTTCCTACTCTTTCTTGAGATCCACCTCCTGTAGCTCTTGGTATTATACTAGACACCAAGTCTGCCCACCCATTGCTCCATTGCATTGCGTAGTCCCATTCTAGGCCTTTTGTCTCTGAAGAAGACTTTGCCGCTGAGCTATTATTGGTGACAAGAATGGGGTCACCACGCATCGTATCTTTTGCATATTCATAGGTAGTCCAGAGTTTGGAAGCTGAAGACCCCACACCTATAAGTGTACCTAGCAGTATAACGCCCATCACCTTTGCTAGCTTTGCAGTTTCACCTGCTTTTATGGTGTTGAAGATTTCAATCAAAATCAGTATCCCTAGCCCAAGGAAGAAGTAGTAGGTCATTTGTACGTGATTGGCATGCAAACTTATACCGATACCAAGTGCATAGATAATTCCACCCTTGAGGTAATCTTTTCGGAATGCCATTACGACACCCATTGCTATTAAGCCAAATGATACAAGTACCCTTAATTTAGTCATGTGGCCTGCCTCATAAAGAGTCATATTCCCAGCCGAAAAACTAAATGCAAGCGCTCCAATAACGCTTATCCAAGGGTTTACTTTTAGGTAGACCATGAACAAGTAAAACATGAGTGCCATTGCAAAAAAGTAACCTATGGGTCTTGGAATAAAAAGATGAGTTGCCTTTTCTAGATAACGCAACATATTGCTGGGCTGAGTACTGTCTATCTGGTAAGTAGGCATTCCACCAAATATGGAATTGGTCCACAATGTTCGTTCCCCTGTTTCAGCTTTAAATTTGATGATTTCATTAGCCATTCCTTGATACTGGATGATATCTCCAGAAGGGACTACCTTGCCTTGCAATTGTGGCAAAAAGTAAACCACAGCAACTAATAAAAAAATACCTGCCGCAGCTAGGTGAGGTAAAAATCTTTGAAATGGATTAGGTGTTGCCATAGATTGCTTCGCGTTGCTTTTATAAGTTCAACAAAAATAAAGAAATAATGCTGAATCTATATATAAATACGGAAAGCTAGTCCTTATGGTTTGTAAAGGATATTAAATGTATTGTTAATGATTTGGTGGATAGAAGAGGTAAATATCTAAAGATTTACTCCGCAGCACTGCCTTTGAGGACCTCGATAGGCATAAATTCGAGTGCTTTTTCATGCGTAGATTCCAATACAACCTTAGGTGCGTGTCCTTCATCATATGCTTCCTTCCAGCGAGATGCACACAAGCACCATTTGTCACCTGGTTTGAGACCAGGGAAGGAACTAGGTGGAGGTAGAGGGGTGCTTAGGTCATTTCCTTGAGATTTGGTGTAGTCTAGAAAATCTTGAGTTACTTCAGCACACACTACATGTACCCCATAATCCTCATAGCCAGTACTACAAAATCCATCACGATAAAATCCAGTCATTGGTGAGTTGCAACAAGACTGCAATTCAGTACCAAGCACATTTTTAGGTTTTACATCCTTCATATTTAGTTCTGTTAGCGGGGTTACAAAAAAGAGTGCAATGCCTATCCCTATGATGATCAAAAGTGATTTCATACTCTATTAATAAATTTTCAATAGAATTGGTTTCATGGAATTCAATATTTATTACAGATGCTAATCATTTAGTACTTCATCCATTTCATAAACTAGGCTAAGGTGATCATTGGCAAAATTGCACCATGTACAGTGTGCCTCTCCACAACCTTCTTCAAACTTATGGGCATGTATGTTCGCCCAAGTTTCTTTGATGAGCCCTCCTACAAGCTCCACATCCTCTGGAGAAATGTTTACAATATATTCATCAAAGTGATTGTCATCGTTTGGCTCTAATGAAGCAATTTTTGCCGAGAGTGCTTTGTATTGACTATCTCTTGAATTTTCTAGAAGAATTTTGTAGAAAATAAGCTGGCGCCAATATTGTTTTCCTTCCGGATAGGCTTTAGTAGGTCCACCAACTTTGGCTTTCATATTTCTGACACTACCCGTCTTATAATCTACAATTTCAACAACATGAGGAGAGATAATGTCTACTCTATCTAAGAATCCTCTCATGACAACGCCATCATAATCCACAGAGTCGATTTTCATTTCTAGCTTTACATTTTTTGGCCAACTGTTGACTTGTTGCTCGTATAAAGCGGCAATATTCTTTACTCCTCGATCTAATTTAAATTTATACCCGGATTCAGAAAAAGAACCCTTTGCTTTAAACATTTCAGTTTTGAAGAGTTTTATCAAGTCATCAACCTTTCCGAATTCATTTTTTGGATCTTCCATCATCTTCTCAAAAAACTTCCACATAGAATCATGCAGTGCAGTACCATAAGCCGCCGCTTCGCTGCTGAAGCCAGGTACTCGAAGTACATTTTCATAATAAAAACGAACCGGACAAGTGAGATATGAATTGAAAGAAGAAGCGCTTAAGGTGAAATTTTCAAGCAGCTTATCCATGCTCTTGTTGTCAAGCATATTATCTTTTGGCAACAAAGCAAGCCTTTTGAATATGGCTTCGGCTATGTCCTCTTCTTTGCTCTCAATATCTTTAAACGCAATAAAATCCGCTTGCATGATTTCATCTAAATATTGCGAGGTGTTATTCTTTTTGCCTCCCTCTTCTTGTTTAGAAAATGTAAAATACAATTGTTCCTTTGCCCTTGTCATGGCTACATAAAATAGTCTCCTCTTTGATTCGATAAGATCTTCTTCTGTAGAAAATGTTAGTGTGTCCGGATATCTATAACTGTAATTGCCAGCCCGTCCAGGATCCCAACCTTTTTTGCTACAGTCAATCATGAATACAACTCTAAACTCTAAACCTTTTGATGCATATGCAGTCATCAGATTTACACCATCTCCAGCTCCAATGACTTGAAGCATATCTACTCCCAAGTCGAGTTCTACCATCCTGTCCATGAGGTTGTTGAGTATGGATAAGTTTAGAGTATGATCTCGTAATGCTTCTTCTCTTACAAACTCATAAAATGAATATAGTACTTGTACATACTCATACTTTTTTTGATGAGTACTGATATACTTGAGCATACCTGATTCATTGATTAATTTTTGTACAAAATCAGGTAAAGAATATTCTTTAGATTCAGAAATTAACTGGTCTATAAGTCGACTAAAATCCAATAGTATTTTTGGAGAACTTATTTGGAGCGACTTCAACAATTCTTCATCCCCAATGATTTTTCTCCATTGTCGATCCTCAGATTTTCTATCCATATTGGCATAGTAGAATTGCAATTTTTTTAAATCGCTATGCTCAAAATAAAGGAAATCAAAATGTAATAATTTAAATAAAAGCCCTTCCCCAGAGAAAGGTTCTGCATCTTCTCTTTCCACATATTCCAATAGCAATTTGATTTTTGCGATCAGTGGATGTTCGAGTATATTGATTTTCTTTTTGGTATTTATTGGGATATTGTCTTTTACCAACAAGTCCATGATGTTGGCCCCCTGCTTATGCTTGGTGTACAGTATTGCGATATCACTGTAAGCAATTCCTTTGCTATGCAACTCCTTGATTTGCTGTACGATATATACATCCTCTTGATTCTTGTCCTCAAAGTTTAGTAGGGTAGGTTTGAGTGCTATTTGTCCATAATCTTTATTGCGTGCTATGAGGTCTTTTGTTAGTTCTAGTTCAGCGAGGTTGTTGATAAGACGGTTTTCATTATTTTTTATCAACACATTTGAGGCATCCAAAATGGTCTGTGCAGAACGATAATTTTCTTCCAAGCAAACTACCTTGATGTGCTGCAAATTTTCCTGATAAAAGTCCGTCGTGTTTTTTATCCTCGCTCCTTGAAATTCAAAAATTGATTGATCATCATCTCCTACAATAAAAACATTTGGCGCTTCCCAATAAGAAGACAATAGCTGTACGATTTCATTTTGCGCCCCATTAGTGTCTTGAAATTCATCAATCAGAAAATAGTGATATTGCTCTTGATATCTTTGCACCAATTCAGGATCTTTTTTGAATGCTGCGATCACCCAAAGGATCATATCGGCAAAGTCAAAACGATTCAATTTTTCCATTTCTTCTTTATACAGAGGAAGCAATGCAGCAGCAGCAGAGAGCTTTTGCATTTTGCGTTTTTCCTCTAGTATCTTGTGATCTTTTACGTCTCCTTTTTGCTTGTCTTTAAATTTTCTTTTATAGATATATTCATCTCTCAATGGAAGATCTGCTAAGTATTTTTCTATTGCTTCATCTATATCTTTTGCTTGCCAGCCTTCATTTTTCATGGTCTGAATCAGGTTGGCAATTTTGCCTTCTTCTTGATAGGGGTTACTACCTTTTTTTAGTGGATTATAGACGTCCACTTTGTCCAATATAGTTCGAATTATTTCAAACTGTTCAAGATCACTTACAGCTTGCAAATCTTGCTTTCCAAACAAGAAATAATTTTCTTGAATCACATGATTGCAGAATGAATGAAAAGTAAAAATATGAATCTTATGCGCGGTAGGTCCGATGAGTGTTTTTAGTCGATCACGCATTTCGACCGCTGCGGCATCTGTAAATGTAAGACACAAGATATTTTCTGGCCCACTATCTGTTGTAGACAAGATATTTCCAATCCGAGCAGCAAGCAATTGCGTTTTTCCCGAACCAGGGCCGGCAATTACCATAACGGGACCTTCTATGGTATCTACTGCTTCACGTTGTTTTGGATTGAGCATCTCCAAGATAGCTTGAAATGCTTTTTGATTTTCTGTTTGTGCCTTTGACATGTTCCTCTTTGTTATTATTGATGCTCTAAGTTACTGTTTTTTTAAGTTGTTTTTTGGGCCATCCCTCGATTTCGACCTACGAAGCTTCCGAAAAAAATTCGTCGCATCTTGGTCTCACTCGGGACCAGGCTATCCATCACTGCACTTCGTTCCGGTACTTGACTGCCTGAAAAAAGGGCAGCCAAGTACTGCTCTTTTCAGTCGCATGATTCCTATCCTTTGTCCATTTTTTTTAAAATTAGCTATTGTGTCTTTTGTCTACTTTGTGTTCTATGTGTTTTACCGAATGAGCTTGGTTTTTTTCACCACAAAGGCACAAAGAGAGGAGCAAAGATCACAAAGTTAGAATATTCCCTTATGTGTCTTTTGCATTCTTTGTGTCCTTTGTGTTTTACCTAAAGAGCGAAGCCTATGTGTACTTTGTCCTCTTTGTGTCTTTTGTATTTTACCTAAAGAGCGAAGCCTATGTGTACTTTTCGTTTAGCATCTAGCAACTTTCATCTAGTACCTTACACCTTACACCTTACACCTTACACCTTGTCCTCTTTGTCCTCTTTGTGTTTTACCGAATGAGCTTGGTTTTTTTAGTTTAGATATTTCTCTTTTTTCTAAAAAAAATTGCGATAAGGATAGGAATGATACGACCGTAGGGAGTAGTCTTGATTCTTTTTATCAAGACCGCAGCGGATGCGGAGTCATGGAAAGCCTGACCCTTTAGGGGATCGCCCAAAAAAAATCAAGTAGAAATTTTAGCTAAATTTTCATTCGCCACATCCATAGGAATAGCTGCAAAAGAATATCCTAATTTTGTAAAATGTTCCAAATATCTGGGGAGCACTTTTGTCAAAATTGCTTGGGCCTTTATGCTATCATGAAACA